>JAGWUY010000348.1 GCA_028868255.1 Alphaproteobacteria bacterium
TGATGCTGCACCGTAAGAGTGTTTTTTGAAATTCTCGTCTCGTTGTGTTTCGGCCTTGGGAGAGGCGCTTGGTAAAGCATGATTCCGTTTTGGGCAGCCTAGCTTAACAAAGATTTCACAATGCCGCCCGCTTTGGCCATATCCATCTGGCCGGCGAATTTGGCTTTCAGTTCGGCCATCACCTTGCCCATGTCTTTGACCGATGTTGCACCCACAGCGGCGATCACGCCCGCCACGGCGGCTTTGGCCTCATCGTCATTCATCTGCTTGGGCATATAGTGCTGGATGATGGCCATTTCCTCGCGCTCACCCTGCGCCAGTTCCGGGCGGCCACCTTGTTCAAATGCGGCAATTGAGTCTTGGCGCTGTTTCACCATCTTGATGAACAGTTCCATGATGCCTGCATCATTGGTCAGCGCCGAGTCATGGCCGTCTTGGCGGCTGTTGATATCTTTGTCCTTGATGGCTGCGTTCATCAAACGCAAGGTGGCCGTGCGGCGCTTATCGCCTGCTTTCATGGCCTCTTTCATATCGGCGGTGAGTAGTTCGCGGAGTGACATGAGCTTACCCTCAGTAAAAACATGGGGAATAGGCCGAAATCACCTGCGCCGCAACCTTGACGGGGCAGGTTTCAGCCTTTAACCAGCGCCAAATCCCGGAGACTCGCAAAATGACCGCTAAGACCAAGGCCAAGCCACGCCCTCCCTTCAGTGATTGGGACGTGGCGCGTATCACCGCTGTGCTGGTGCTGGCCGATGGCACGGTGATTGAGGGTTATGGCTTCGGGGCCGAGGGCGAGGCGGTGGCGGAAGTGTGTTTCAACACGGCCATGACGGGCTATCAGGAAGTGCTAACTGACCCATCTTACGCGGGCCAGATCGTCACCTTCACCTTTCCTCATATCGGCAATGTGGGCGTGAATGATGATGATGGCGAAACCACCAATCTCGCAGCCTCTGCCGCCGTCAAGGGCTGTGTCGTCAAAGCGCCCATCACCGAACCTGCGAATTATCGTGCCAAGTCACATTTCGACAAATGGTTGAAGGCGCGCGGCATCATTGGCCTGTCAGGTGTGGATACGCGTGCGCTGACCAATCTGATCCGCGAAAAGGGCATGCCCAATGGCGTAATTGCGCATCATGCCAAGGGCAAGTTCGACATCAAAAAGCTCGCCGCCATGGCGAAAGCCTGGGGCGGGCTGGAAGGGCTTGATCTGGCCAAGGATGTCTCACTCACCCAAAGCATGGGTTGGGATGAAAAGCTGTGGAGCTGGGAAGAGGGCTATACCCACGGGCAGGGGCGCTTCAATGTGGTTGCCATCGATTATGGCATGAAGCGCAACATTCTGCGCTGCCTCACATCAGCGGGCTGCAAAGTTACAGTTGTTCCGGCCAATGCCAAGGCCAGCGATATTCTGGCCATGAAGCCTGATGGCATTTTCCTGTCCAATGGCCCGGGCGACCCCGCCGCCACGGGCGAATATGCCGTGCCAGAAATCAAGGCGCTGGTGGATTCGGGAAAGCCGGTGTTTGGCATTTGCTTGGGTCATCAAATGTTGGCGCTGGCGCTCGGTGCCAAGACCATGAAGATGCACCAAGGCCATCACGGCGCAAACCATCCGGTGAAGGATTACACCACCAATAAGGTAGAAATCGTATCGATGAACCACGGCTTCGCGGTGGACCGCGATAGCCTGCCCAAGGGCGTGGTGGAAACCCATGTGAGCCTGTTCGACGGCTCAAACTGCGGCATCGCGCTGGAAGGCAAACCCGTGTTCAGCGTGCAGCACCATCCGGAAGCCTCGCCAGGGCCACAGGATTCGCACTACCTGTTCAAGCGCTTTGTGGGGATGATGGAGCGGGGTTAAGCG
>JAGWUY010000349.1 GCA_028868255.1 Alphaproteobacteria bacterium
CGGGCGCGTCATGTTTATAAACTCTTAAATATATACAGGTGGCCCCACGGCCCCTTTACGGAAAATAAGACAACTTAAACTATCCCCTGCCATATTGATATTTCATTAAGAACTGGAGGTGGTCAATGGCGGTTTTGGTAACAGGTGGCGCAGGCTATATTGGCAGCCACATGGTCTTGGCATTGACGGATGCGGGCGAAGACGTGGTGGTGCTAGATAATCTCAGCACCGGCTTCGCATGGGCAATTGCCCCCCAAGCCAAACTGATCAGGGGCGATATTGGCGATGAAACGCTGGTTGAAAGCATCATCAAAACCCACAAGATTGATGCCGTTGTTCATTTTGCAGGCTCGATCGTGGTGCCAGATTCTGTGACTGATCCTCTGGGCTATTACCTCAACAACACGGTGAAATCCCGTGCGCTCATGGCCGCCGTCGTTAAAGCCGGATGCCAGAACTTCATTTTCTCCTCCACGGCGGCGGTTTACGGCAACCCCAAAACCCAGCCGGTTTTTGAAAGCGAAATGCCAGCCCCCATTTCACCTTATGGCACATCCAAATGGATGACCGAAATGATGCTGCGCGACAGCCATTTTGCTTATGGTCTCAACTATGTGGCCTTGCGCTATTTCAACGTAGCAGGCGCTGACCCACGCGGTCGCTCCGGCCAATCCACCCCACGCGCCACCCATCTGATCAAGGTGGCCTGCCAAACAGCATTGGGCCAACGCGCCTCGATGGATGTGTTCGGAACAGATTACCCCACACCGGATGGCACATGCTTGCGCGATTATATCCACGTCAGTGATTTGATTGCCGCCCATATGGATGCACTCACCCACCTGCGCAAAGGTGGGGAAAGCGGCATCTTCAATTGCGGTTATGGCAAAGGCTATTCGGTGCTGGAAGTAATTGGCGCCGTCGAAAAAGCCTTCGGCCACTCCATCAACAAAAAGCTTGTGCCACGCCGTGCGGGCGATCCAGCTGCCATCGTTGCGGGCGCAGACCGCGTGCGCGATATTCTGGGCTGGAAGCCTCAATATGCTGATCTGGATTTGATCGTCACCTCGGCCTTGGCTTGGGAACGCCATTTGCAGCGTCGAAACGCCGCCTGATTTGAAAACCAAAATTGCAAATTACCCCTCGCTGATCTAAACTTCGGCTGAGGGGATTTTCATGTCATTGAGTGGTTTAGCCGTTTTCGCTGCGGTATATTTTGTTTTTGTGATCACGCCGGGGCCCGGCATGGCGGCCATGATAGCGCGAGGGCTTGGCACAGGCACGCGCGGCTGGCTGCCTTATGGTTTGGGCTTCATGGTGGGCGACATGACATGGTTCACCATTGCCGCCACGGGCCTGGCCGCTTTGGCCCATCAATTTGCTTATGCATTCATGGCAGTGAAATTCGCTGGCTGCGCCTATTTGATTTACCTCGCCTGGAAAATCTGGAACGCTCCCATTCAAACGGGCGAGATCACCAGCATTACCACGGCAACAGATGCTTGGCCCAGCTTCATTGGCGCACTCACGCTCTGTTTGGGAAACCCAAAAGTGATTGTGTTTTTCATCTCCATCATGCCGCTGGTGGTGGATGTGGCGCAGGTGAATTTTACGTCTTATTTCGCGATGCTGCTCGTCATGGCCCCCTTCTCAATAATGTTGTCGTTTAGCATGCTCTATCTTGCCAAGCGCGCCCGAACCGTTTTTACCTCAAAAACGGCTTTGCGCCGGATCAACCGAGGTTCGGCTGGGTTGATGGCCAGCGCCGCAACATTGATTGCCTTCAAGGGTTGATGAGCGTTCTGACTTTTCCGACAAAAGTCAAAATCGCCCGCAATCCAGGAGGCTGTTTTGTTTGATC
>JAGWUY010000350.1 GCA_028868255.1 Alphaproteobacteria bacterium
GGCACCCGCTTTACAGCTTTCTGTCGACAAAATTTGACGCCACAGCCTACCACCGGGTTGCGCATGATACAGCCCCAGCATGTGGCGGGTGATGCGGTGCAGGAACAAGCCTTGTGCGACATGGGATTCGATATAAGGGAACATGGCTTCAACCGCCTGGCGGCGGGTGCTGACGGGCGCTGGCTGGCCTGTGAACACGGGGTCAACTTGCGCCAGCATCCACGGATTGTGATAGGCCTCGCGGCCCACCATCAGGCCATCCAATGTTTCGAGGTGTGGCATGGCTTCGGCCAAGTTCGCGATGCCGCCATTCAATGAAATATGCAGATGTGGCATGGATTGTTTGAGGCGCAGCACGCGGTCATAATTCAGCGGTGGGATTTCGCGGTTTTCCTTTGGGCTCAGGCCTTGCAGCCAGGCTTTGCGGGCGTGAACTGTGAAAGCGCGGCAGCCCGCTGCTGCAACCGTCTCAATAAAGGTTTGCAAATCTTTGTCTTCGTCCTGCTGGTCAATGCCGATGCGACATTTGATGGTGACCGGAATTTTGACTGCCGCTTGCATGGCAGAAAAACATTCAGCCACCAGCTTCGGTTCAGCCATCAGGCACGCACCAAAATGCCCGCCCTGCACCCGGTCAGACGGGCAGCCGACATTCAGATTGAGTTCAAAATAGCCAAAATCTTCGCCAATCTTCGCAGCCTCTGCCAAGCCTTGTGGATTGCTGCCGCCCAGTTGCAGGGCCACGGGTTGTTCACACGCATCAAAGCCCAGAAGTCTTTGTCTGTCGCCATGGCGTACCGCCTGCTCTGTCACCATCTCAGTATATAGCAAAGCGTGGGCCGTCAATTGACGATGGAAAAACCGGCAATGCCGATCTGTCCAATCCATCATCGGCGCAACGGCGAATATTTTACCGTGTGCGCTGGTCTTTGGAATTTTGATTATCATTGCTGAAGAATAACCTATGCTGCCGCACATGCACAATTAGAAAAGCGCGCATTCGCGGCAAGAAAATTGAAATTGAAACTCGCAAGTTGCTGATAGACGCTCCCAAACCGCAAATGGTTTATTGACAGCACCAACCGAAATGGACAAATCCCCTTCGGGGTCATACTGTCCTCGCGCGTGAAGTGGATGACAAACGAGCCGTGTCAACAGGTACCAGTTTTCCCAAAGTCAAGAGAGTAACGGCGCAGCAGGTGGCTGAACGGGCGGGTGTTTCCATTTCTGCTGTGTCACGTGCGTTTACCTCAGGCGCGAGCATCTCGGCTGCCACCCACAAGAAAGTGATGCGTACGGCGCAAGAACTCGGTTATCAGCCCAATGTGCTGGCACGCAGCCTTATGACGGGCCGCACAGAACTGATCGGGCTCGTTTCCAACAATTTTGACAACCCGGCTTTCATGGAAATTTTTGACCTATTTACGCGCAAGCTGCAAGATCTTGGCCTGCGCCCATTGCTAGCTAATCTTTCGGGAAACGCTAAACCGGAGAATGCTGTTTCCATGTTGAGGCAATACAATGTTGATGCTGTCATTGTGGCTTCGTCGACTGTGTCGCAGGCCTTTATTGATGGATGCTTGGCTGCAAATATTCCTTTGATACACGCTTTTGGCAAGCCTTCGACCAGCTCGCCTATTCATGTTATCGGTGCCGACAATGAGCAAGGCGGACATTTGGCCGCGGAAACACTTTTGCGACTTCGTTATAAGCGCGTTGCATTCCTTGGAGGGCCGCGCAGTGCCAGTTCAACAATTGACCGCCTGAAGGGATTCCGAGCAGGCTTGAAGGTTAAACAAATGTCCCCAGTGGCCGAAGTCTTCGCCAATAGCTATTCCCATGAGCAGGGCAAACAA
>JAGWUY010000351.1 GCA_028868255.1 Alphaproteobacteria bacterium
GTGAAGGCAACAATATAAACTCCAATCGCAAAAAGGCGCAGCGCCAATGTGATGGGCCAGATGCTCCAATGGGTGATGGTGGGGATCATCAATACAGAAAGGATGATCGAGAGTACCGCGGAGATGACGAGAAGCTTTGGACGCGACATGTGATCAGACACATAGCCGAATGGAAAATAGAGCACAGCGCAGCCCACAATGCCAAAGCCCAAGAGAAAGCTGGCGAAATTCAGGCTCAGGCCATGTTCTTCGCCAAAAATTACGAAGAATGGGATGTAAACACTCTCGAAGAACGTGACAGCGGCGATAGCTGCAAAAAGCAGGGGCTGCTGGCGCACCACGGCCACCATCCCGTGGCCTGTTTCAATGGTGTTGACCTCACTGGGTTTGACAATGAAAAGCACCAGCGCACCGATGGCGATGAAACCCATGCCGGTGAGCCAAGGCAACCAGCCATTGATGCCGGTGAAGGGAATGATCAATGGCCCAACTGCAAAACTAAAGGTGAGCACGGAGGTGTATATGCCGAAAATGCGACCGCGATTTTGCTCATTGGTGAGCACCATGATCCAGGTTTCGCCAGCCGTGAAAAGTGCTCCAATACTGAGGCCAAATACGAAACGCAGCGGAAACCACCAGATAGGTTCGACAAGTGGAAACAGCCCTAAACACACGAACATCACTGCCAAGGCTAGGCCAATGACTTTGGTGTTGCCCCATTTTGCAATGACGGACGCGAAAAAGGGTGATGAAACGATGATGCCCAATGGCCCCATGGCTGACACCAGACCGATGGCGGTGGCTGACCAATGCAGCTGTTGCAGGAGCAGCGGGTTAAGTTGAAAGGTCAGGCCAATCGAAATATCGCAGCACGCGGCTGTGACGATGGCGGCGATCAGATCAGCCGATTTTTGGGAGGTGCGCATTGCGCACCAATACATGGTGTGGTTGCGCAATGCACCTGCTTGATGCGATCGGCCTTTCGGCTAGACGCGAAAATTGCGTTAGGCGCGTACCAGCGTTGAATAAGCGTCCATCAAGGTGCGGCTCATGTTGCCGGGCTTGAATTTATAGGGGCCGATTTCCGCGACGGGTGTGACTTCAGCAGCTGAGCCTACAATGAAGCATTCATTATAGCTTGGCAGGTCTTCTGGCATGATGCGGCTTTCGATCACCTCCATCCCTTGCGCCTTAGCTATTGCGATTACTGTTTGGCGGGTAAGACCGTTCAAGAAGCAATCAGCAATCGGGGTGTGGATGGCACCATCACGAATGAAGAAAATATTGGCACCCGTGCATTCAGCCACGCGGCCTTGCCAATCCAACATCATCGCATCGGCATAGCCTTTCTTCTCGGCCTTATGCTTGGAGATGGTGCAGATCATGTAAAGGCCAGCGGCCTTGGCATGAACGGGTGCGCACATCGGATCAGGGCGGCGATATTCAGCGATGTCGAGGCGAATGCCCTTCATCTTGGTTTCGGGATCAAACATGGAAGGCCAGGCCCAAGTGGCAATGGCCACATGGATCTTATTGTTCTGGGCTGAAACTGCCATCATCTCCGATCCGCGGAAGGCCACGGGGCGCACATATTGATCACCACCACCGGCAAGGCGCACAATCTCATCCTTTGCGGCATTGATTTGATCATCGGTGAAGGGCAAATCAAAATCCATGATCTGGGCTGATTTGCGGAAACGCTGTGTGTGTTCTTTACTCTTGAAAATCTTGCCGCCATAGGCGCGCTCGCCTTCAAAAACCGATGAGCCGTAGTGCAAACCGTGAGTCAGCACATGCACTTTGGCATCCTTCCATGGAATGACTTGGCCATTAAACCAGATTGAG
>JAGWUY010000077.1 GCA_028868255.1 Alphaproteobacteria bacterium
CACATGGCCATCAATGCTGATATTCAATTTGGCGGCCTGGCTGCGTTGGCGCAACAGGGAGACTTCATTAAAGGCGAGGCCTTGGTGATGCTTGCCATCATGTGTGGTCGCTGACATTTTGAGGGGACGAATGCTGGTCAATTCGGCATTGGCCAAGCGATCTGCCAAATCCTTTTCAACGAAATCATTCATCAGAAAACCGACTGAACCGCGGTTCATGCCATAAATTGGGAGGCCGGAGGACATGAAGCGGTGGAGGGCTTGCAACATCAATCCATCGCCGCCCAAAGCCACCACAACATCGGCTTTATCTGGTGGCGCATCGCCAAAACGCTTTGTTAGTTTGGTCAAAGCACGGCGTGCCTCAGTCGAATCAGAGGCCAGAAAGGCGATGCGGGAATAGTTCATGCCGTTTTTGTTCGTTGACAGGTTCACATTGCAGTTACATTGGTGGGTGTCACGTTAGCATTGCTTGAAAGCTTGTCCATATCCGATGCGCAGTTTGGTTATCTGTTCCACTTGCAAATATTCACCCGAGTCCAAAACCGGTCCCGATGGGCGCACGGGGGGCGAAATGTTGATCGCGGAAATACAGGGCTTGCTGGCCGATCACCGGCGCTACGATGTGATTGTGCAGTCGCAAATTTGCCTTTGGAATTGTTCGCGCCCCTGCAGCGTGGTGATGCGTGATGATGAGCGCTATTCTTATGTGACCGGCGGCAATGCGCCTACCCGCGCGCAGGCTGAGGCCATTCTGGAATGGTTTGATGCCCATGGCGCAACGGACACAGGTGAGGTGCCTTTCAAACAGTGGCCGCAAGCCATGCGTGGCCATTTCATTGCGCGCGTGCCGCCGGTGAAGCCATGACTGTGACCTTGGTTTTGGGAGGTGCTCGCAGTGGCAAGAGCCGTTTTGCCGAAAAGTTGGCCTATGGTGCTAAGCATTATGTGGCGACGGCTCAGGCCTTTGATGATGAAATGAAGCAGCGCATTGCTTCGCACCAAAAGCAGCGCGGCGACAATTGGGTGACGCATGAAGTGCCGTTTGATTTGGTGTGGCAGCTGAAAAGCATTGACGCGGCCGGCAAATTTATTCTCGTGGATTGTTTGACCCTGTGGCTTTCCAACCTGTTGCTGGCGGAAGCCGACTGTGCGGACATGGTTGCTGATCTGGTTTTGTTTTTGAAATCGGCAAAGGCTCAGATTGTCGTTGTCAGCAACGAAGTGGGCCTCAGTATTGTGCCAGACACGGCGTTAGGCCGCGCATTCCGCGATATTCAAGGCATTGCCAATCAAGGTGTGGCGGCAGTGGCGGACAATGTGGTTTTTGTGGCAGCTGGCTTGCCACTGTTGCTCAAAGGAGCAATGCCCCAAGCAGGGTCAACGCCAACAGAATAAGCAAAGCGCGGTCATAGATTTCCAATCCACGGTAAATGTCACGAACAGTCATGTTGCTGCTGCCATTGCCCATGGTTGGCAGCATGACGCTTTCGCCCTCATAGGTGCGGGGGCCGCCAAAAATAAGGCCTAGCGCACCGGCCATGGCGGCCTCTGGCCAGCCCGCATTGGGTGATAGATGTTTGCCGGCATCGCGCCACATGGCTTTGAGTGCGTTCTGCGCATCGGCCTTTGATGTGAACCAGGCGGCGGCCGCGAAGGCGAGGCCTGTGAGGCGCGAGGCTGGCAGATTGACCAGATCATCTAACCTTGCAGCGGCCCAACCAAAATGCAAATATTTTTCCGACTTGTGGCCGATCATGGAGTCTGCCGTGTTGATGGCTTTATAGATTGCGATGCCCGGCAGCCCCGCGACGGCGTACCAGAAGAGCGGCGCAGTGATGCCATCGGCGGTGTTTTCCGCCAGACTTTCCAACGCGGCTTTGGCGATGCCGCTTTCATCCAATGATTGCGGATCGCGGCCTACGATTTTGGATAGCTCGGTGCGTGCAGTGCTGAGTGATTGGGGCAGGGCATTGGCAACCGCCTGCACATGATCGCGCAATGATTTTTGAGCCAGAAGGCTGGTGGCCAGAAGCACGTTGATGACCCAGCCATAGGGAACGACGCCTAGAATTTTGGCGACGACAAAAGTGGGAAGGCCGACCGCAAGGCAGAGCGCAAACACCGCGAAGCCGCCTTGGTAACGCTGTGAGCTGTTGTCAGCTTCGGGGTCATTCAGGCCTTCGTCCAAATAGGCGATCACCTTGCCGATCCATTGCACCGGGTGGCCGATGCGGGCGAAGAGAGCCTGTGGATAGCCCACAAGATTTTCAACCACGAGAGCAAGGGCGGCGAGAGCGAAACTGTTCATGTCACGTCACCCGCGAGGGCCAGAATTTGATCTAGATCGAGGTGGGTTTCGAGATGGGTGGCGAGACCATCAAGAGTTTGTTCAATGGTTTGATCAAAGGCAAAGCTGGAGGCGTTTGCGCCAAGCGCTTTCAGGAATGAGTGGCGGAAGCCATCGGCGGCAAAGCAGCCATGGAGGTAAGTTCCCGTCACCAGCAGGTCAGGGCTGGTGGCCCCTTCCGGGCCATTGGCGGTTTGGGCGAAAAGGCGCTGGCAATCTGGCCCTGCGGTTTCGCCAAGGTGGATTTCATAAGCATTGATCAACTGGCCGGAAAGGGCGTGGATGGCTTGGGTTTCGGTGGTGGTTTTATTGGGCAGAAGGGTGGTTTCCACGTCGAGCAGGCCAAGGCCTTCGACGCTGGTGGCCGGGCCTTCCAGACCTTGCGGATCATGGATCATGCGGCCCAACATTTGATAACCCCCGCACAGGCCGAGCACGCGCCCGCCACGGCGCACATGGGCTTTGAGATCAATGTGCCAACCCGCGGCGCGAAGGGCTTTGAGATCGGCGATGGTGGATTTGCTGCCGGGGATGATCACCAGTTTTGCATCAGCGGGAATGGGTTCGCCTGCGTTCAAGAACTGAACGGTCACATCCGGCTCCAGGCGCAGGGGATCAAGATCATCAAAATTGGCGATGCGGGGCAGGCGTAGAACACAGATATTCAAACCTTTTGAATCAGTTGCGCCCATGTGTTCCAAAGTCACTGCATCTTCGGCGGGGAGTCTGGCCGCGTGGGCAAAATGGGGCACCACGCCGAGGCAGGGCGTTTTGGTGTGATTTTCGAGATACAGCTTTCCCTCAGAAAACAATTCTACGTCGCCATGGAACTTATTGATCAGGAAACCTTTTATGTGATTTCTGTCATCCTCACTCAAGACCGCGAAAGTACCGATGATGGAGGCGATGACGCCGCCACGGTGAATATCTCCAATCAGAAGGGCTGGAATTTGTGCGGCTTTGGCAAAACCGAGATTGGCGAGGTCACCATTACGCAAATTCACTTCTGCGGGGCTGCCAGCGCCCTCAACCAGGATCAGATCATGATTTTCTGCGAGGCTGTGGAAACTTTCGAGGATGGCGGGCATGAACTGAGCGCGATCCCGGAAGAAATCGCTGGCTTTCAGCGTGGCCTTGCGCTTGCCTTGCACGATCACTTGTGCGCCTGTTTCGCTTTCGGGCTTCAAGAGCACCGGGTTCATATGCACGGTGGCGGGAATGCGGGCGGCGCGGGC
Organism: Alphaproteobacteria bacterium; assembly: GCA_028868255.1. Taxonomy (GTDB): domain Bacteria; phylum Pseudomonadota; class Alphaproteobacteria; order Rhizobiales; family Aestuariivirgaceae; genus Aestuariivirga. The sequence goes on from JAGWUY010000077.1 coordinate 3,586, forward strand.
TTGCAGGGCTTGGGCGCGGCCAATTTCACCCCCATCAGACGTGACGGCGGCATTGTTCGACATGTTTTGCGGCTTGAAGGGGGCAACGCGGAAGCCGCGATTGGCGAAAGCGCGGGCGAGGCCTGCCACAATCAGCGATTTGCCCACATCGGAACCTGTGCCGAGGAACATGATGGCTTTGGCGCTCATGCAGGCGCCTGCGAAATGATATGGGCATAGGAGCCCATCACTTGGCCCACACGCTGGCCGATGGGGCCAATATCAGTTCCCGCAGCGTCAGTGGCGTGAAACAGCGGCTCGCCACCACTCTGAGACTGGATCGTGGAGAAATGAAATTCATGGCCGCGCAGAGGCGATTTCCATGGGGCATTCAGCGGTTTCAGCTGGCGATAGCCCAGATGCAGTTTGCGGGTGGCAAAACTGGTGGTGAGGGGCAAGAGGCCTGCCATGACGTGTGCCGTGCCGTCCTTGTCTACTAGCGCATTGCCCAAAACCATATAGCCGCCGCACTCGCCATAGATAAGCCCTTCGTGCTGGCGCATTGCGCTCAGAAAAGTTTTATTGGCAGCCAATTGGCCTGCATGAAGCTCGGGATAGCCGCCGGGAAGGAAAATAGCTTCGCCATTTGGCGTTTCATTGGCCAAAGGTGAGAAGAAGCGAAGTTCCGCGCCCTGATCGCGCCAATCTTGCAGCAAATGGGGATAAGCAAAGGCGAAGGCCACATCGCTGGCAATGGCTATGGTTTGGGCCAGAGGCGGCAGAGGATTGGTGTTCTTGAAAGGATGATTCGTAAATTCAATTGCTGATTCGATCAATTTGTCAACAAATGTTTCACGGGAAACTCCTGAGGCAGCTGATTCGATAAAGGCTTCAAGGTATTGATTCTCTTGTGCTTGAACCAATCCTAGGTGGCGCGAGGGCCAGACAGCCGAGTCATTCTGCCGCATTAGGCCAAGGATTGTTGAATCTAATGAGTCACTTAGCATGCGCGCGTGGCGATCAGAGCCAACACGATTGAGGATCACACCCGCTATTTTGAGGGCGGAGCGATAGGTTGAAAAGCCATGCACCACGGCGGCAACGGATTGGGCCTGCTTGGCCGCGTCGATAACCAGAACAATGGGCAGGCCAAGTGCTTCGGCCAGATCAGCGGTGGAACCTTTTGCGCCATCCGGGCCATCGAACAGGCCCATTACGCCTTCAATCGCCACCAGATCAGCACCAGCTGCATGGGCGTTCAGCCGCGCTTTGCAGGCTTCAGGCCCCATCGCCCAATAATCGAGATTAATGCAGGGCGCGCCGCTCGCCGCCTCGTGAAACCGCGCATCAATATAATCAGGCCCCACTTTGGCGGAAACGACTTTGAGGCCACGATTTTTAAGAGCACGCAAGAGGCCAAGCGTGATCAGGGTTTTACCGCTGCCGGAATGGGGCGCGGCGATCAAAATGGCTTTAGCCAATTTTGTTGTCCCGCAAGGACGGGCCATACCAATCGAGCAACTCGCGCCAATCGGACGCATGGCCCACCACAATGATGGCAGGTGTTGGCGGATGGTTGGCTGTGATAAATGCGCCAGCTTCGCCCAGCGTGGTGGAAGCAGCCGATTGGTGTGGCAGGGAAGCGTTGGACACGATGGTGACGGGGTGTTCAGCCGGGCGGCCGGCTTCAATCAAAGTGGCAGCAATTTCGCCTAAGTTCTTGACACCCATATACATTACGATCACAGGAGCTGCGGTGGCGATGGCTTTCCAGTTTACATTGGCTGGCATTTTTCCGGTGGCGTCATGGCCAGTGAGGAAAATCACCGCATGGTTGGTATCGCGGTGGGTGACGGGAATGCCGGCATAGGCGAGCCCGCCGACTCCCGAAGTAATGCCAGGAACGATACGGAAGGGGATGCCCGCTTTGGCCAGCGTCTGGCTTTCTTCACCGCCGCGGCCAAACATAAAGGGATCGCCGCCTTTTAAACGCATTACGCGCTTGCCTGCTTGGGCGAGTTCGATCAAACGGTAGGAGATGTCTTTCTGGATGGGCGAAGGTTTGCCGCCGCGCTTGCCTGCATATTCCAGCTCAGCCCCCGGGCGCACCCAGCGCAAAATATCAGGGTTTACCAAAGCGTCATAAACCACCACATCGCAATTTTGCATGGCGTGGTAGCAGAGCAGCGACATCAATCCGGGCGCACCCGGGCCAGCACCGACCAGCCACACCCAACCTTCGGCGAAGACAGGGAATGCTTCTTCGTCTAATCGGGCAAAGCCCATGGCCTTGCTGGAATGGGCCTCCCAGCTGGCGACAGTTTTGGTGGTGTTCTTGGCCATGGCCCCTTATAGATAGGCTCATGCGTTTGGAAAAGCCTCAAACACCATTAAGACGCGGCTGGACCACAGGCGCATGTGCGACTGCGGCAACCAAGGCCGCATATACGGCATTGTTGACTGGCGCATTCCCTGATCCAGTATCCATCACTCTGCCGAAGGGCGAGCAGCCTGCTTTTGCGCTGGCGCTCGAAGAAAAGGGTGAAGGCTGGGCGCGCGCGGGTATCATTAAAGATGCGGGCGATGACCCAGATGTGACGCATGGGGCCATGGTGATCGCCACAGTGAGGCAGGGTGGAGGCGGTGTAACATTCAAGGCGGGTGAGGGTGTTGGCACGGTGACGAAGCCTGGCTTGCCACTCGCCGTAGGGCAGCCTGCGATTAACCCTGTCCCGCGCGAAATGATGAATGCCGTGATTGAAGAACTGGGTGGTGGCGACGTTGAGATTGAAATCTCGATTCCCGAAGGCGAGGCGTTGGCCAAGAAAACCTGGAACCCGCGCTTGGGTATTATTGGTGGCTTGTCCATTTTGGGCACAACGGGAATCGTCAATCCATTTTCGTGCGCGGCGTGGATTGCCTCTATTCACCGTGGGGTGGATGTGGCGCGCGCCATGGGACTTCAACACATAGCAGGCTGCACGGGATCAACCTCGGAAGATGCGGTGCGGGCACATTTTAAACTGCCGCTGGAAGCGATGATGGATATGGGCGATTTTGCCGGAGGCTTGCTGAAATATGTTCGGGCAAACCCGGTGCCGCGGGTGACGGTTGGGGGTGGCTTTGGCAAGATGGTGAAGCTGGCGCAAGGGGCGATGGATTTGCACTCAGGTCGCAGCCACGTGGATTTCAAATGGCTGGCAGAGCGTGTGCCGCACTCAATGCAGGCTGATGTTTTGTCAGCCAATACGGCGCAGCAGGTTTTGGAAATTGCGGGGGTGGGGCTGGCGGGGCAGGTGGCGCAGGAAGCACTGGCTCATGTGAAGCGCGTGTTGGACGGCGCATCGGTGGCGGATGTGATTGTGGTAGATCGCAGTGGGATGATCATTGCCTATGCCAGTTGAGCGTGTTCTGATTCTCGGCGGTACGGGCGAGGCGCGGGCTTTGGCCGCTGCGCTGGTGGCAGCAGGGCATGATGTGACGACCTCACTGGCGGGGGTTACAGCGCAGCCAATTTTGCCCGAGGGCAAAATTCATGTTGGTGGCTTTGGCGGTGTTGAAGGCCTGCGGGCGTATTTGGCGCAGGAAAAAATATCGGTGGTTATTGATGGCACGCACCCGTTTGCGGCGATAATTTCGCGCAATGCAGCCGCCGCTAGTGGCACTGTGCCGCTGTTGCGATTAGAGCGGCCAGCGTGGCTGCCCCGACACGGTGACCATTGGATTGACGTGAGTGATATTTCGGGTGCTGTTGATGCTCTGTCTGTGCATGCGAAGGTGTTGTTGACCATTGGTCGCAAAGAAATTCTGCCATTCATTAGCCGTTCTGATCTGAGTGGTGTGGCGCGCATGATTGAGGCGCCGCCCTTGGCGTTGCCTGAAACCTGGACATTGGTTTTGCAGCGGCCACCATTTGCTGTCGCGGATGAGGTGGCGCTGATGCGCAAACATGATATTACGCATGTGATTTCTAAAAATGCAGGTGGCACTGAAACTTTTGCCAAGCTAGTTGCCGCCCGGCAGTTAAGGATTCCTGTGGTGATGGTTCAACGCCCGGTTAAACCTGCTGTTCCTGGCTATGCCACTGTGGCTGCGTGTTTGGAGGCTGTTTCACAGCTTGGCAGGGGCAAACGTTAACGCTAGACTTATCTTGTAAATTTCAGATCGGATTCGTTTCATGCGCAAAGTGCTTGCTTTCGTCCTTGGCTTAATTGCAATGGTGGGTGTGGCTTCAGCCTCCACGCTTGAAGATGTAAAGAAGCGGGGCAAGCTTTTGTGCGGGGTGAATTCCGGGTTGCTCGGATTTGCCCTCAAAGGCGAAGATGGCAAATGGGCGGGCTTTGATGTGGATTATTGCCGTGCCGTGGCTGCTGCTGTTCTGGGTGATGCTGAAAAGGTGGAGTATGTGCCGCTCACCACCAAGGATCGCTTTGACAGTTTGAAATCTGGCGCTGTGGATATTTTGGCGCGCAATACAACATGGACGATGGAACGCGAGACGAAGATGCCGTTTCGTTTTGTGGGTGTCAGCTACCATGATGGCCAGAGTTTTCTGGTGCCAAAGTCGATTGGAGTTAATTCGGTTTATAATTTGGGGCAGGCGGCCATTTGCTTCCTTTCCGGCACCACCACGCAAACGAATGTGGAGGATTTTTTCCGCGCAAAAGAAATGCCATTCACGCCGGTTACCTTTGGCACGATTGATGAGTTGGTGAAGGCGTTCCAAGCGAAAGACGGGGGCAAATGCGATGCTTATTCCGCTGATCAATCGCAGCTTTATGCTGTTCGCCTGAAGCTGGCGAAGCCTGATGATTATGTGATTTTGCCGGAAGTGATTTCCAAAGAGCCACTGGGGCCGGCTGTGCGCCAAGGCGATGACCAATGGCTGAATATTGCGCGCTGGACATTGTTTGCGTTGATCAATGCTGAGGAACTGGGGTTGCGCGGCGCAGGAGTCGACGATGCCAAAGCGACGGCGAAGCAACCTGATGTGCGCCGCCTCGTTGGGCTGGAAGGCACATTTGGCGCTGATATGGGGCTGGATGCTGAATGGGCGGCGCGGGCCATCAAGGCCGGAGGCAATTATGGCGAAATTTTTGAACGCAATCTGGGCAAGGGTTCAAAGCTTGGCATTGAGCGCGGGCTGAATGCGCTGTGGAACAAGGGTGGCATTTTGTATGTGCCGCCGGTGCGGTGAATTATCGTCGTGCGTCAATTAACGTTAAAGAAAGTGGGAAATGAGCTGGTTATCGATGTAACTGCGTTGGCGAACGAAGCTGGTTTAGTTGAAGGTGATCAGCTTATCGCTGTAAAGACATTGCGCGGTTTTGAATTTGTTCGTCAAGATGCCGCATTTGAAACTGCGATGACATTCGCCAAGAAATTCATGTTGAATTATCCAAGGGCGATGAAGCATCTCGCCGATTGAAGTGCGCGGGCGGATTAAGCCTCCGTCACGATCTTCTGCTCACTCGCACCCCATTCGGCCCAGCTGCCGTCATAAAGTTTGGGGTTTTTTGCGCCGAGTTCTGTGAGGGCTAAAGTGATGATGGCGGCGGTGACGCCGGAGCCGCAGCTGGTGATGATGGGCTGAGCGCGATCCACATTGGCGTTGTCAAAAATTGTTGCAAGGGCCGTGCCGGATTTTAGCGTGCTGTCTTCATTTAGCAGTGACGCATAGTGGATATTTATCGCGCTGGGCATGTGGCCGGGTTTGACACCGGGGCGGGGCTCTGGCTCCTCACCGCGAAAGCGGGTGGGGGAGCGGGCATCGAGAATTTGGGCTTTGGACTCTGCCACGCCGTCAATGACGATCACCGCTGATGTGTTGAAGCTGGCGGTGAAATTTTTGGGCGCAGGGGAAGGTGCGGTGCCTGATTCAACAGATTG
>JAGWUY010000352.1 GCA_028868255.1 Alphaproteobacteria bacterium
TTTGAATGGGAGACAAATCAATGCCAGTGCGCTGCAGGAATCGAATTGCACTTGGCCACACGCCGGGCGAACCGATACAGCCACGCACGGTGAGGTTCTTCAATTGTATTAGGCCGAGATTGGAAGAAATCTTTCGACCGATATTGATGCCCACCATGGACATCCGGCCATCTTGGGCCACATAGTCAAATACAGCAGCGAGTGAGGCATCATGCCCAGCGCACTCGATCACCAGATCAGCACCTTTGCCATTTGTCAAAACTTTGATCTGATCTGAACCGTTTTCAGTTGGGTCAATGGCTTCGGCTCCCAGCTTCTTGGCAATTTCTCGGCGCTGTGCAATAGGATCGGCAACAATTACCCGCGCTCCCATGCCGAGCGCTGCCGCTGCACTGACGAGGCCAATTGTTCCTCCGCCTGACACAACAACAGTTTCAGACGCGTTGGTGCCGCCCGAGCGCAACACGGCATAGAACCCACAAGTGAATGGCTCAATCAGTGACCCTCGCATATCATCCACTTCATCGGGTAGCTTGTGCAACCAGTCAGGATTGACATTAAAATATTCACGGTCGGCCCCGTTCATCGAAAAACCGAAGTGATGCAATCGCTCTGGAGTGCGCACGACGCATTCACCGACTACGCGGTCTCCTACTTTAAAGTTTTTGACCGCCTTGCCCACTTCAACAATCTCGCCACACCATTCATGGCCCGGCGTTACAGGATAAGAGATTGGGATAATGTAGCGACCTGCAAGCAACTCATAATCGGAATGGCAAATGCCGATAGTACGGGTTTTGACCAACACTTCCGATTCATTAATCTCCGGCATCGGTACATCGGCAATAACTGGCTTGTTTGGCGTTTCAAAAATGAGAGCTTTCATCAGGCGATTTCCTTATACTTTGACGACAGCGCCGTTTTTGGCGGCCGATTTAACGATGGCCTCCAGAATGGCAATGTTATTGATAAGATCTTTCCCAGTTATCGGATAAGCCTCGTCCTTGCGTATGGCACGAGCGAAAGCCACCAGATTGTCTTTTACGGGCTCTGCTGCGGGCAACTCCTCCACTGTGATTGGGCCGCCCACCATAGCTGAAGTAACCACCCAGCCCGCTGGCGATTCCACATGAGCCTTGTCGCGAATTTCAATCCAACCCTTGGATCCAAAAACGGCAAAGCGCGAAATAAAAGGCATGGCTAGCGATGCTGAGACATAAGATGTTCCGCCACCCTTGAAGCGGATATGCACACTCATCGTGTCACCCTGCGGAATTTTAGATGATAGTTTTTCGCAAGATACGCGCAAATCTTTTGCTGGTCCCAGCAAGGCTGCTGACAAATCCGTTAAGTGAATGCCCGTTGCAGTCATGCCGCCAACAGGTGCTTCTTTCTTATTTAAGCGCCAGTTTTTCGCGTCAAGCGTGGTGAATTTGTCGTGGCTGAAATTACCTTCGATTTGCTGAACTCGACCGAGTTGGCCAGCCTTAGCCATTGCAAGCATTTTTGCGATTGGGGGATCCCAGCGGCGCTCATGGCCCATGCCGAGTACCAGCTTATTTTTTTTGCATAAGTCAACTGCCCTCTCTGCGCCTTTTTTAGTCAAAGCCAGCGGTTTCTCACAGAAAATATGCTTCTTTGCATTCACCGCGCGCTTGATTTGTTGGGCATGTAGCGAATGCGGCGTGGCCAAGATAACGGCCTCCACGCCTGGGTGTTTCAGCGCTTCTTTATCGGAGGCATACCAAGCAAAGCCATTGGCCTTTGCAAACGCCGCGCCCTCAGGGTTCGGTTCCGCCGCGCAAACGATTTCAAT
>JAGWUY010000353.1 GCA_028868255.1 Alphaproteobacteria bacterium
GAAGCTGCACCTTTGCCAGCGCCAACGGTAACCAGCTCCACTTCTGATTCAGATCATCCAGTGGTTAAGGGCACATGGCCAGCTGGAATAGCAAAATCGCTTGTGGTTGATCTTGATGGTGTGAAGCATAAATTAGGAACGGATTTTGATCTGTTGTCGGATGCCGCTGGCAATTGGACATTGAAACCCGCCAAACCAGTGGTGAATGGCACTTATGACGTTGTTGCCACTGTTTCTGATGGCGCTGGCAAATCTGTTTCTGATACAACCAAAAATGAACTGACGGTGAACGTGGCTGCGCCCAAACCAGCGCCGGCGACAGGCACATATGATTGCGAGGGCACACTGGCGCGCATTGCTGCGGTGTTTCCCGTTCGCTTTGACACCGCCAAGTGGAACTTGGTTACGCCGTTCGATGCCGCGGTCAATCAATATGTTGCACTACTGAAAGACCCGCGTTGTGCCGCGATGAAAGTGCAGGTGACGGGCCACGCCGATGAGCGCGGTTCCGAAGCCTACAATATGGGCCTGAGCGAAAACCGCGCCAAGACTGTTATTGATGCGCTAGTGAAGGCCGGAGTTGATGGTTTGCGCATGAACGCGGTTGGCATGGGAAAAACCAAACCGCTTGATCCATCACATACACCAGATGCGCTGCGCAAAAACCGCCGCGTTGAATTCACAGTCGCGAAATAAGGGGACGAGACATGAACGAATTTTTTAATTTCCATAACACTGGCATTCTGTTTCAGCATAACTGGATTTGGCTGCTCGTCGCCTTCCTCATTGGGGCTTGGGTGGGTTTTACCACATGCATCCCATCAAAATCGTCACGCTAAGAGGGCGGATTTATCATGGTACATTATCTGATTGAACTCGCGCTCTGGGTCCTAGCGGCCTATTTCATCGGCTGTTTGCTGGGCTATTTCTTACGCCAGATTATAGGTGGTGCAGAAGAAGTGGCGCCAGCGCCTGTCAAGGTGGCAGCGCCAGTGGCTCCGGCACCAACAGTTACCAAACCTGCGCCGATAGCAGCAAAGGCTACGCCGGTTGTTTCGCCTGCACCAATTGCTACGGCCGCTCCAGCCAAGATGGAACGCCCCAAAGGCATTGAAAAAGCTCGTGGTGGCAAGGCCGATGATTTGCAACGAATCAGCGGCATTGGTCCCAAAAATGAAGCCATTTTGCACAATTTGGGGTTCTTCCATTTTGATCAGATTGCCAATTGGACGTCTGAGCAGGTGGCATGGGTGGATGATCACCTGCGCTTTGGCGGCCGTATTGTGCGCGAAGAATGGATTCATCAGGCTGGCCTTTTGGCTGCCGGCAAAGAAGAAGAATTTACCCGCCAATATGGCACGGGTGGTTTGAAGAATGCCAAGGGTGAAACACTCTCCGGAACGCGCACACGAAAACCATAAAGCCAAGTTTTGTAGGGCTAAACCAACACACATTTGATCATTCCCGCGCAAGCGGGAAACCAATTTTGGTTCAACCTGGTTTTTGATAGCATCATCAAAATTCAGAATACAAGAACGACGATCGAGACTTAAGCGATTTTGATGTTTTGGTAAAACATCAAAATCGCCTTCGTTTTAGCAATATGAATTGCGTTGTATTCCAGCCAAAGCGCCGATGATTGCGGCGGTATCAGACTCCCGGCTTCAAATTCACTTTCAATTGCAGCTGGTAATGAGTTTGCCAATAGTGCTGCCTGCACAGTGGGGCTTGTCGGCGGCTGGTGCTGCTGTTGTGCTGGCCACGGCCAAGTCGGCCGGTGTGCCGCGTTTCAAATCTGCCGTCATAGGGCGCAC
>JAGWUY010000354.1 GCA_028868255.1 Alphaproteobacteria bacterium
TTCGATCCAGGTTCACATGCAAGATGGCACGATGATGAAAGCCGAACTTGTGGGTCGTGACCCGAAGACAGATATTGCCGTAATCCGCGTGAAGCCTGACAAGCCATTGCCGACAGTAAAGTTTGGTGACAGTGACAAGGTGCGCATTGGGGAATGGGCCTTAGCCATTGGCAATCCATTTGGCCTTGGTGGCTCTGTATCTCTTGGCATTATTTCGGCGCGCAACCGCGACATCAATGCCGGGCCGTATGATGATTATTTCCAAACCGATGCTGCTATCAACAAAGGTAATTCGGGCGGCCCGCTGTTTAACATCAACGGTGATGTGGTGGGTATCAACACGGCGATCTTTTCGCCTACAGGTGGCTCGGTCGGTATCGGTTTTTCAGTGCCGGCCAATACAGCAAAGAATGTAGTTAGCCAATTGGTCAAGTGGGGTGAAACCCGCCGTGGTTGGCTTGGTGTTAAAATTCAGACTGTCACACCAGATATTGCTGAAAGTATGAATTTGGGCAAGCCACGAGGCGCTTTGGTGGCTGATGTGACAAAAGGCAGCCCCAGCGAAAAGGCTGGTGTTCAAGCGGGTGACGTAATCGTTCAGTTTGATGGTCGTGCCATCACAGACTCCAAAGAATTGCCACGCGTGGTTGCTGAAACCGAAGTGGGCAAAGAGGTGGATGTGAAAGTGATGCGCGATGGCAAGGAAACCGATTTTAAGGTGACACTTGGACGTCTCGAAGACGGTGAAAAGAAGATTGCTGATAGTAACACAGCCAAACCCGCACCAATGACGGCGCCAAGCACGGTTACCGTTCTGGGCATGACAGTGAGCAGCTTGAATGCTGATCTGCGGGCCAAATATAAAATTGACGACAAAGTGGCTGGTGTCTTGGTGACTGAAGTGGCCAATACCGGGGCAGCGATTGATAAGGGTGTTGAAGTAGGTGATGTGATTCTTGAAGCTGGTGGCAATACAGTTGCGGCCTCGGCCGATGTTTCAGCAGCTGTTGATAACGCCAACAAGGACGGAAAAGCGTCATTGCTGTTGTTTATGGCCAAAGGTGGCAAGGCGAGCGAAACGCGCTTTATTGCGCTGAAGTTGAAGAAGTAGGGATTTTGGCGCAAAATAGTTTGTGCCCCACAATACCAACAACCGTCATCCCCGCGAAAGCGGGGATCCAAATTCCATCAACGCGCCGATGTTAAAGTTGGTTTCCCGCTTTCGCAGGAATGACGATTTGGTGGGGTGAGGGCCGATCTTGACCTATCTCTGCATATTGTCGTCTGGGCCGCCCTGATCGTCTGTGCCCAAGGGTGGTTCGACTGTGCGCAAGACCGGACGGCGGGTGCCAAAGACTGCGGGTCTTGTTGGGCGCATCGGAACACTATCAGCTTCTGGTGTGCGCGACGCACGCGGCGCATCCCGCATAAGGCCGCTGTCAATGCCGCTCTCTATGACGATGTCTTGGCCACCTCCGATCAATACCAAATGCTCCACCGCATCGCGGCGCACCAAAACCAGACGCCGTGTTTTATCGAGTTCATGAAATTCGCTGATGCCCAAGCGCTGGCCGCGGCGGCCGCGTACACGTTGATTGAATAGCTTGAATGTGAGGATCAGTAACACAAGGATGACCAGCAGGATCAGCGCGATCACCAATGAGGGCAGATAGGGTTGCAAGTCAGGCATTTGGCTACTCCCATTTTAGGTTCGACTCAGTGTAACACAAATTCGGACGCGATGTCATTTTGGTGAGCAGGATAGGGCACTTGGCATATACTCCTGATTGATTCGGGGA
>JAGWUY010000078.1 GCA_028868255.1 Alphaproteobacteria bacterium
ATAGAGCGTTGCCATATAGCGCGTGCCAAACATCACGATCACCAATTGCATGGTGAAGGGCACAGTGGACAGCCAGAGGAAGCCCAGTGTGGCGGTGAAGATGAGTGTTGTCGTTTGAGTAATGGGCAGGCTTATAAAGGCCACGATGGCGACGGCGCGCAACAAATAAATGGCAGCAAGGGGAAAGCGCTTGTCATCGCGTGCGCCAATCACACCTGCGGTGTAAGAACCGATCACGTTGAACAGACCAATAAGCCCCATGGCCAAGCCAGCAAACTCTTTGGTGATGCCGTGTTCACTCAAATATGGCGGCAAATGCACTGTGACGAAAGCAAGTTGGAAACCGCAGACAAAAAAACCTGAGACGAGCAGCAAATATGAATTATGGCCAAATGCTTTTTTGATGGCCTGGCTCATACTCAGTTCTGTTTCACCCGCACCGGCCTTGCTGCCGGAACTGTTTTGAACCAGCAAGGGGGCAGCTAAGGGGATGATCAAGAGTGCCGAGGCGGCGAGGATCAGCAGCACAGTCTGCCAACTGTAAGCTGCCAGCAAGCCGCCCGTCGTAGGTGAGAAAATAAATTGGCCGAGCGAACCTGAGGCCGTGGCGAGGCCAAAGGCCCAAGAGCGTTTTTCGGGTGGCACAATGCGGCCCAGCGCGGCCATGACGATGCCGAAAGATGAAAGCGCGATGCCTGTGCCCACCATGATGCCCGCAGTGAAATGAAACAGAATGGGCGTTCCGGCATAGGCCATGCCAGCCACCCCAAGCGCATAAATAATTGCGCCTGTCATGAGCACGCGGGCTGAGCCATAGCGGTCTGCCAAGGCGCCAGCGAATGGTGTGGCAATGCCCCAGAGCAGATTTTGCAAGGCGAGTGCTAAGGAGAAGGTTTCACGCGGCCAGCCATATTCAGTTGAAATGGGCAGCGTGAATTGCCCAAAGGTAGAGCGCACACCAAAATTGATGATGGCCACACAGCAGCCCGCCACGAGAACAACGAGGGGCAAGAAATACCAAGAAGTGGATTTTGTTGGTGTGATCATCGATTTTTCTTAGCAGAATTTTGCGAGTCCCGCACCAACGAACCGCCAAACTGAGCGATGGCGACGCCGAGTAAAATAATGGCTCCGGCAATCACCGTAGACACCGTGACGGATTCACCCAAATAGGCCCAGCCGGCAAGCACTGAGAGAATGGGGACGAGATAAAGCGAGGCGCCTGCTGTTGAAGATTTCATGTAACCGACAGCGTAGTTCCAGAAGATCAGCGCGATGAATGTGGCGATCACGGACAAGTAAAAAAGTGATCCCCAGTTTTCAAAAGTCATATTGTTGAGCGCGTGCCACGTGGAGGACGATGCAAAAACAAGGGTAGGCGGCGCGCAGAGAAAAAGCGAATAGGCTGTGATTTTCAATGCCCCATATTTCTGAATAAGGGGTTTGCCTGCCACCACATAAATGGCCCATCCCACGCCACTCATGAAGATCATGGCGCTGCCAAGCAAAAGTTCAGAGTTTGAAACACTGGTTCCCTCACCACTTCCGCTTACTAGAAAAACGGTTCCCGCAAATGAAACAATGATGCCGAGAATGACACTCACTTTGAGTTTTTCCAAACCTGTTGCTGCGGCAAGCAACGCGATGAGCAGAGGCTGGGTGGCAATGATAATGCCGCCAACACTGGCGGTGACATGGGCAAAGCCAAAAATCGTTCCTAAAAAATAGCCAAAATTGCCAATCGCCCCAGTCAGCAACAGGCGTCCGATATCTTTCTTTTCGATGTGAAAGCCTGTGTAGGCGAGCAGTGGAATGCAGATGATCGCCACGCTCCACATGCGGATGACAATCGAATCTGCAGGCCCCATGGCGAGAACCAACGACCGCACAAACACAAAGGCCACGCCCCAGGTGAACACTGCAAAAGACAAGGCTGCTAATGCAGCCCAATTGAAAGATGATTTGCTGGAATGCGCCATCACTTTACATGACGCTGGATTAACTGATTGGTCAATGGTGGATCAGGTTTTTTGCAGGCGATGAAACAAAGTCACCCGCCATGTTGTTCCATGGCGCGCGCCACAGCAGGGCGGGCCTGTATGGCCTGGCGATGGGCGAGCACCTTGGGGAAGTTGGTAATGTCAACACCATCACCTTCCAACCAATTGGAAATGGTGAAGAGATAGGCATCAGCCACAGTATATTGCTCACCCATCACCCACGGACCTTTGAGATATTCTTTTTCGATGATGGCGAAGCAGTCGGCCATGTTCTGCGGCACTTTGGTTTTCAGCGCTTCAACTACAGCAGGATCATCCGACCAACGGTGGCCACGACGATTATGCGCATGGTTCACATGCACAGTGGATGAGAGATAGGCATTGAAGGCTTGCATTTGGGCGAATGCAAAAGGATCACTCGGCGCAAGTTTGGCTGAGGGGTAAGTTTGCGCAATGAAGGCGAGGATCGCTACATTTTCTGACAGAACACCCTGCGGCGTGGCCAGAGCAGGCACACGGCCCTTGGGGTTCAGCGCCTTGTATGTGGCGCTGTTCTGCTCACCCTCAGCGAAGTTGACACGATATGGTTCAAATGGTGCACCCGTTTCTTCCAGCGCAATGAAAGGCGCGAGAGAGCAAGTTTTGGGCGCATAATAAAGCGTGAGCATTAGGCCCCCACGCCTTTTTCATCCATCAACTGCTTCAATTCGCCTGATTGGAACATTTCCATCATAATGTCTGAGCCGCCTACAAATTCGCCCTTCACATAGAGCTGTGGAACGGTTGGCCAATTGGTGTAATCCTTGATGCCCTGGCGGATTTCGTCGGAGTCCAAAACATTCACGCCCTTGAACGGCACGGCCAGCTGATTGAGGATTTGCGTGGCGCGGCCCGAAAAGCCGCACATGGGCATATCAGGGCTGCCCTTCATGAAGAGCACCACATCATTGGTTTTCACTTCATTGTCGATCCATTTTGCGATGTCAGTCATTTGTTTTGCCTTTCTGAACGAATGTCTTGGTTTTTTCTAAATAGGAAATGTTTGTCGAATATTCTTGGCTTGTTTTCACCAAATCGTCATGTGGATCAAGAGCTGCACTGTGTTTCGTTCTATACTTATCGTTGGGATAGGGGAAATAATAACCAGCGAAACAATCAATGAGGAGTGAGAACAAGAACCACAATCTTCTGCCAAATGCGCCAAGATTTATGCTTGAGTTTGCCATCACTACTCCGGAGCACTCGTTTGCAGTGCCAATGCGTGAAGCACGCCGCCCATATTGCCTTTAAGTGCGGCATAAACCATCTGATGTTGCTGCACGCGGTTTTTGCCTTTGAAGGCGGCGGACACCACATTGGCCGAATAATGATTGCCATCTCCAGCCAAGTCTTTAATTTCCACCACAGCGCCGGGAATGCCTTCCTTGATGAAGCGTTCAATTTCGGGGGCGGTCATGGCCATTGGGTGAATTCCTTGTTGTTCGCAGCATAAATAATGCGACCAGTGCCAAAATGCCAGTGGCGGTAAAAAAGAATTGGCCTGTGGAGGAAAGCTTCTAACCCGCATGCTTCGCGTCTAGGACCTCTAAAATTGCAAGGCCCTTGGCTTTGTCACCCCTTGCAGCTCTAATGCGGAAGCGGCTCTCCACGTCAAACTCAGTCAGCGCTTTGTTTGAAAATTCTTCAAATAACTTGTTCATGCTTATTCCCCGTTGAGCGGCGAGAACGCGGAGGCGCTCATGTTGCTCATCTGGTAAGCGAATGGTCAAGGTGCTCATAATGCAAACAATCCTTTCTCCAAAAAATCAACTGGGTTGCAGATCTCAATGTGAGGGAAGCTGAGTTCCGAATTACGAAAATCCTTTTTGTTGGAAGTGATTACACAATCTGCTCCACCTGCAATGGCCAATTCTAAAACATGGTTGTCGGCTTCGTCTCGCAGATTTGGTCGCCACAGGAAATAAATGGGAACCCATGTGCAACACGCAAGAAACGCGTCCAACAAATGGTATCGATCAGTTGGAGTAATCAGCCTTTCATCAAACAATGCATCCCTGGCGCACACATCTTCGTACTCAGAAAACAATGCATTGGCCATAAGCGGACTTAACCGCTGCTGTAGACATAGCCTCATAACTTGACGAGATGCGCCATTGGCACTCATCACTGCTGACACAAAAACATTTGTATCCACAACCACTTTCACAGCGATTATGCTATCATATATGCTGTCATTCAGTCAAGCTGCGCTCTATGTTCCCATGTAATTGGGGAACCAGCCGTCATGGGTGGTGCGCAATTCAGCCATTGATATAGCAATGCTGCCTTCAATCTTCAATGTGGGATCAGCCGTGACCGTGCCGATTTGGACGGCGTGGCCCGAGGCGATAATGGCCGCAGCATTTTCGGGCGCGCAGGTGACCACGTAGCGCGATTGATCCTCGGCGAACATCTGGATGTGATCGAGTTTGTTCAGATTTACACCGAGGCCAGTGGGCAGGGCCATTTCAATCACTGCCACCAACAAGCCGCCGTCAGAAACATCATGGACGGCTGTCAGCTGCGATGTGGTGATAAGGCTGCGCACGAAATCGCCCAGCTTGCGTTCCTTGGCCAGATCGACAGGTGGGGGAGCGCCTTCTTCGCGTCCTTCAATTTCACGCAGATAAATCGACTGGCCCAAGTGCTGGCCGTGCCCGCCGACCAGCAAAATCACATCACCAGCATTCTTGAATTTCACGGTGGCCATCTTATTCAAATCTTTGAGCATGCCCACGCCACCGATGGTGGGGGTGGGCTGAATGCCTTGGCCCATGGTTTCATTGTAGAGCGACACATTGCCGGACACGACCGGGAATTCCAGCGCGCGCGCAGCCTCGCCAATACCCTTAATGGCGAAGACCAGCTGCCCCATGAATTCCGGGCGCTCAGGGTTGCCGAAGTTCAGATTATCGGTGAAGGCGATGGGTGTTGCGCCTACGCAAGTGAGGTTGCGCCAACTTTCAGCCACCGCCTGTTTGCCGCCTTCAAACGGGTCAGCCTGCACATAGCGCGGGGTTACGTCTGACGACACGGCGATGGCCTTTTGGCCCTGAATGCGCACCACGCCGGCATCACCGCCGGGCAATTGAGCAGAGTTGGAGCCGATCAACGTGTCGTACTGTTCCCATACCCAACGCCTGGAACACATATCAGGTGAGCCAATAATTTTGAGAATTGCGGCTTTCAAATCAGCTGGAGCTTTGATTGAAGAGGCTTCAATCATCGGCAGTTTCTTAGGCTCAACCCATGGGCGATCATATTCTGGTGCGTTATCGCCCATTTCCTTGATCGGCAGATCGGCTTTCACTTCACCTTGATGTTTAATGATGAAGCGTAAGGTGTTGGTTGTCTTGCCGATAATGGCAAAATCCAAGCCCCATTTTGTGAAAATGGCTTCGGCCTGTTTTTCCTTCTCCGGGCGCAGCACCATGAGCATGCGCTCTTGGGATTCCGACAACATCATCTCATAGGCCGTCATGCCGGTTTCGCGGCAGGGCACTTTGTCCAAGTCAAGTTCAATACCGAGATTGCCTTTGGCCCCCATTTCAACAGCCGAAGATGTGAGGCCCGCAGCACCCATATCCTGAATGGCGATCACAGCGCCGGAGGCCATAAGCTCCAAGCAGGCTTCGAGCAAGCATTTTTCAGTGAAGGGGTCACCCACCTGAACGGTTGGGCGTTTTTCTTCAGCATTGGCTTCGAATGAGGCTGAAGCCATGGTTGCGCCGTGAATGCCGTCGCGGCCCGTTTTGGCCCCCAAATAAACCACGGGCAGGCCCACACCATGGGCCTTGGAATAGAAAATCTTGTCGGCATCGGCCAGACCCACCGCCATGGCGTTGACCAGAATATTGCCATTGTAAGATTTGTGGAAATTCACTTCGCCGCCCAGTGTGGGCACACCGAAGGAATTGCCATAGCCGCCCACACCAGCCACCACGCCGGAGACGAGATGCTTGGTCTTTGGATGATCGGGTTCGCCAAAGCGCAGGGCGTTCAGTGCTGCGATGGGGCGGGCCCCCATGGTGAACACATCACGCAAAATGCCACCAACGCCGGTGGCGGAGCCTTGGTAAGGTTCAATAAAAGATGGGTGGTTGTGGCTTTCCATTTTGAAGACGATAGCTTGGCCATCATCAATATCAATCACGCCAGCGTTTTCGCCGGGGCCTTGGATCACGCGTGGGCCTGTGGTGGGCAGCGTTTTCAGCCATTTTTTGGAAGATTTATAAGAGCAATGCTCGTTCCACATGGCGGAACAGATGCCCAATTCGGTCATGGTTGGTGCGCGGCCTAACAGGTTTATGAAGCGCTCATATTCATCGGGCTTCAAGCCGTGGGCGGCAACGACTTCAGATGTGATGGCGGGTTCAACGGCAGCATGTTTCATCATGGCCGCCGTTTAGCGCCAGAAATCTCGAATCACAAATCCTATTCTTGTTGTGTGGATTGCGGTTGCAGCCTGATTTGTAAGTTTTGGTTGGTCTGTGTGCGACTCAATGCTTCGGCCAAATGGCGCAGCAGTTCTACACGCTCATCGTCTCTTGGCTTTGTCTTAAATGGCAAGTGCTTCACGTCATCTATCCTTTTACTGCCCCCCGGCTCAGCTACAGGACTAGTCTGATTGTACCTGCGCAAAAGTTAATTCGCGCAGGTTGCAAATCAAATTGTATTGCGTTGGTTGAGCGGCATTTAAACTGTCGCCACAAAGCTGCGGCGCAGAATTGATGGGTTCTTAAGGATGATTGAAGTGGGTTTCTTTACCAGCTCAGGTGTTTTGACTTCTATTTTGCTCACGCGTTCGCTTATGCTGTTTACGCGCACCATATGATCCAAGCGTTCGGCGAGGGCCAAATTGGCTTTGGTCAGATCGATGTGATTTGATTGGGTGGCGCTGGACTTGCTGAAAAGGTTTCCAAACATTTTGAATTCTCACAGGGTTTGAAGTGTTGCAATCGCCCACACCTGAACCGTGTGGGCGATTGAATTCAGCAGCAGAAAACGGCGTTAATCTAGTGTTAACGCGAGAAAGCGTGAATCAATCCCTAAAGGTAGGTTTGCAGTTTAGTCTTAATTTGGATCAGATTTTTTTCAATTTGCGGCTAATCAAAATGGCTGCAAGTGCGATCGCGGCACCTGAAAGCAGATCAACAAAGTAATGGCCGCCAAATGTGGGTGTGGCAGCGATCAGCAACACCCCAAAAAGTCCGGCAATCAATTGGCTGACTTTTGTCGAGCGGCTGCCATAGATCATTAAAACGCCACACACGCAATGGAATGAAGGAAAGGCCGCAAGGCCCGCCAATTGCAACGCATTTAAAGTTATCGGGCCGTTGCCGCGAATTTCAATGAGTTGCGGAACAAAGCTGTCGCCGGTATTTTTTGAAAACATTGCCTTGTAACTTTCGTCAGCCAGATGTGCCATGGCACCGAGGCTGGGGAAGAAGGTGGCAATCACCACACAAATTACCGCTGTTACCATTACCAAGCCAAGGAATTCCTTTGCCACGTCTGAGCGTCCGACGACAATGGCGTGCAAGCCCACAATGATGAGGGCAGGCAACATGGCCTGATATATCTGGTCCATGGCAACATTGACAAACGGGAAATAGGCGATTGCCCGACCATATGCCAACCAGTCAAAACCCAGTGCGCGGTCCCAACCCGTGAGCAATGTATCAGCATAAGGGTAGGGAAAGGACATCAGGATGTGATTGAGCACGGCGAGTGAAGCCATTCCGGGAATCAGGAACAGCACCATCAAGCCGCAGCGCATCATGCGCACATATTTTGGGCTTTCAGCTTCAGTGACAGTGCTGAGCCGCCAGACGAGAACAGGCGCAAAGGCCAGCGGCACCAAAGCTCCCATGATGGGGCCGAAACTGAAATTCAGTTTGGGAATTAGTCCAATCAGAATAGCATCAATGATGCTGAGTGCAAAAGCGAGGCCCCACAGCCAAAGCCCCGGAAAGGCATGTTGGCGCAAGATGGCAACAAACTTTTGCGCGTCAAAAGTTTTTGGTGACGAGACTGAATTCTGGCTGATTGACATCATTTCTCTCGGGTTTTTTGGTCATTCTGGCCCAAGGGAAGTTATTTTCAGATTAAGATATCACGCCGCCAACAACCCTTCAAACAATGGGCGGCAATCCATTTTGCCGTGGAGAGGCTCAATCATGTTTTCGGGGTGGGGCATCATGCCGATCACGTTTCCGGCTTCATTGATGATTCCCGCAATATCGTTGAGTGCGCCATTCGGGTTTGTGCCCTCGGCATAGCGGAACACCACCCGGCCTTCACTCTCGAGGCGCCTCAGCGTTTCTGCATCACAGGTATAGTTACCTTCGCCATGTGCCACCGGGCAGGAGACGATTTGGCCATTCGCCATTTTGTTGGTGAAAAAGGTTTGGTTGTTTTCGATCTTCAATTTCACTTCGCGGCAAACGAAATGGAGATTGGCATTGCGCATCAATGCGCCGGGCAGAAGGCCAGCCTCCGTGATGATTTGAAAGCCGTTGCAGACGCCAATAACTTTTAAACCCTTCAAGGCTTTAGCTTTAATATCTGCCATGATGGGTGAACGCGCGGCGATGGCACCACAGCGCAGATAATCACCGTAGGAAAAGCCACCGGGCACCACGACCAGATCGACATGCGGCAAAGTGGTTTCCGAGTGCCAAACCGAAATGGGCTTGTGGCCTGTTGTGGCTTCCAATGCCAACAGCATATCGCGTTCACGGTTGATGCCGGGGAAGGTGATGACTGCGGATTTCATTTTTACTTCTCCTCACCCTGAGGTGCTTTGCCTTGGGAAAGCCTCGAAGGGCTGGTGACCGATGCTTCGAGGCAAGCCTTGCTGGCTTGCACCTCAGCTTGAGGGGTTAATGGAGCTCAATCTCGTAATTCTCAATCACCGTGTTGGCGATCAGTTTTTCGCACATGGATTTCAGGTCTGTCTGGGCTTTTGCCTTATCAGTTTCCGCTAATTCGATTTCAAAATACTTGCCTTGGCGCACGCCATTGACGCCGCCGAAACCGAGTGAGCCCAATGCGCCTTCAATGGCCTTGCCCTGCGGGTCAAGCACGCCGTTTTTGAGGGTGACTTTGATTTTTGCTTTCAACATATCAATTGTCGCTCTTCACTAATTTGGGCTTTGACCGTTCTGGCTGTTCATTGGTTTGGATGATACCTAAGCGGCGCGCAACTTCGTGGTAAGCATCCACCAGATTGCCCAGATCACGCCGGAACACATCCTTGTCTAGCTTTTGCTTGGTTT
>JAGWUY010000079.1 GCA_028868255.1 Alphaproteobacteria bacterium
TGGCAGGCCAGATGAAAAATTTCATTGATCAGACAGGTGGTCTGTGGATGAAGGGCGCGTTGGTTGGGAAGGTCGGTTCAGTTATGGTGGGTGCAGCCAACCAACATGGCGGCCAAGAATCAACCATTCTCAGCTTCCACACTTCGCTGCTTCACCATGGCATGGTGATTGTTGGTTTGCCTTATGCTTATACTGGCCAATTGGGCCATGATGAAATTCGGGGCGGTTCACCCTATGGCGCTTCGACCACCACCGGTGGCGATGGTAGCCGTATGCCCTCCAAGCAAGAGTTGGACGCGGCTCATTATCAGGGCAAGCATGTGGCGCAAATTGCCAAGAAACTCGCGGTCTGAACCAATAGTGTGTCTTTCGACTGGAGTTTGATTATCCAGCCGCAATCAGTGCGGCTGGATTTTCGGCCTCGATAAGCCGTAGCACACTTTCAGTTGGACCGGGTCTTGCATAGAAATAGCCTTGCAAGAGATGGCAGCCCACGCTTTCGAGGAAGGCCACCTGTTCGGCAGTTTCAACGCCTTCAGCCACGCATTTGAGGTTCAAATCGTTGCTTAAGCCTACAATGGTCTTGATAATGTTTTGGGCTTTGATGTCGCTCTGGGCGTTCATCACAAAGCGGCGGTCGATCTTGATTTTGTCGAGCGGCAGTTGATGCACGTAGCTGAGACTGGAATAGCCTGTGCCAAAATCATCGAGAGCAATATGCGCTCCCAAATTACTCAGCAATCCGAGGGCGCGCAACGCCATATCAAAATCCACCAATAGGGCAGTTTCCGTGACTTCAAACTCCAGGCGCCTAGGGTCAATATCACTTTTCTGAATGGTTGATAGAATTTGCAACATGGCTTTTGGCGAGGCCAATATGCGAGACGATAAATTGAAGGCAACCCGCAGATTTTCAGGGAAGCGCTTCATGTCAGTCAGCAATCGCTCAAGCAACACTTGCGTTACTTTTTCAATGATGGGCGAGCGTTCAGCCGCAGTTATAAACTGAGATGGCGGAATCTGCCCGAGCGTAGCGTTGTTCCAGCGGGCCAGGGCTTCCAGCGAAATGATTTCGCCGGTCGAAATGTCGTAGATCGGCTGATAGTGCAATGTCATTTCGTTCTTGATGTCGGCTAGGCGCAGTGCCTGGTCAACGCGGTGCGAAAGCTGCATCTCTTGGCGATGAGACTCTGTGAAAATCATCGCATTGCCAGTGGAGTGGAATTTGGCCTGATAAAGGGCATAGTCAGCACAGTCGATCAATGCCGGGGCCGTGCTACAATTTTGGCCATAGAACGCCAAACCGCATGACGCTGAAATTTCAACCGTGAGCTCATTGATGTGGTAAGGCATTCGTAAAGCTTCACATATGGATAGCCCAAATACAGCGCAATCATCTGTGAGGCTGGTGACCAAGCCAAATTCATCGCCGCCCAACCGCGCAGCAATGGCCTTACCCTTGATGGCTTCAGACAGGCGCCTTGCGGCCTCGATCAGCAATTGATCTCCTACCGAGTGACCATACAGGTCATTGATGGCTTTGAAGCCATCAAGATCGATCAGGCCGATGGCGAAACCCATTTTGGTGTGCTCGGAACGATCTACAAAAGACTCTACGGTTGAAAAGAAACTGCGGCGGTTGGGTAGATTGGTCAGGCTGTCGATATTGGCCAGCTTCATATTCTCGTCACTGAGCCGCTTGGTTTCGCGGTTAATGTTTTCGAGATCGACGCGCTGCGATACCATGGTTGAAAAATCATCATAGTGGCCCGACACCATGTAAAGCAAAGCCCCCATTACGACGATCCAGTTGCCTGCCAAGGCCGTTAAAACTGCTTGGTCTTGGACAAACAAATAGGTGGAAACAGGTAAAATAATTTGGATCGCCAGAAGAAATGCCGCACCACGCAAATGCATCAAGCAGACCACGCAGACCATGGTGGTGATGGCCATAAAAAATGCCACATGCGCTTTTTCAAAGGCTCCGCCATAGGGAAAGAGCATCAAGCTCCACACGGTCAAGAACAGGCCAAAGATGCCGCTGAATAAGATGGTGCTTTTCAAACGTTTGGCCGATTGTTCTGGCGTGAAATTGGCAAATTGGGTTCTCCACCAGATCGTCAGGCGGCTTATGGCGAAAATGGCAAATATGCCCGGTAAACTCAACGTCAGCCAAGTTGGGGCGACTGCAAAATGCGTCATCGACACAAAGCCGATGTTGAACAACAAAATAAAGTAGAGCAGGGGCATTTGCTTGGAGAAGGCGCGCATCTGCGCCTGCACAAGCTCTGGGTTATGTGTTGGCACCGCGAAAAAATTTGAAATTTTGACGTATAGCAGCAATTCTCGTCCCATCCCCCAGCTTTGCTATCGTATCTTTATTAACCCGACATTTCTGATCATCCGCGCAGGCTTTCAGCTGCCCGTTCTGTCAAAAGTTGGTTAACGAATACTTTTCAAAACACTGGGGAGCGCATTGGCCAGGACTTGCAAATTGTCTTGCGTGCCGCAGCTGATACGGATGCAGCGGCTCAAAGGGGCAATGCCGGGCATGCGGATGAAAATGCGTTTTTGCAAAAGGCCGTCAACAATGGCACGGGCAAAGGTCTGGTCACGCCCGCAATCCATACTCACAAAATTGGTGGCGGACAGAATGGGCTTCAGGCCATTGGCATTCGCGATGTCATAAAGTGCTGTGCGGGCCCTAGCCACTTTGGCAATGATGCGGGCCAGATGGGCCTGATCTTTAATCGCGGCAATGGCCCCAGCCTGCGCCATGCGCGAAATGCCAAAATGATTGCGGATTTTGTCGAACGCGGCAATGACATCGCGGTGGCCAATGCAATAGCCAATGCGCACGCCCGCCATGCCATAGGCTTTGGAGAAGGTGCGAAAGCGCAACAGGTTTTTGCAGTTAACGTCCATCGGAGGCGCTGTGCCTGCAGGGGCAAATTCGACATAGGCTTCATCCAGCAACATCATGCAGCCATCGGGCACATGATCAATCATGTGTTTGATTTCGCGCGCTGGCCACACGGTTCCCATCGGGTTATCTGGGTTGGCAATGTAGACCAACTTGGCTTTTTCCCGCGCAGCCAGCGGAATGAGCGCCAAAGGGTGTTCATGGTCATTTACATAGGGCGCGGTTACTAGCCTGCCACCGGAGGCGGCCACATGAAAATTAAAGGTGGGGTAAGCGCCCAGTGACGTTGCCACGGCATCGCCCGGCTCAATGAACAGACGCACCGCCAGCCCCAGCAACCCATCAATGCCCTCACCACAGGCAATATTTTCCGGCGAAACGCCGTGATGGGAAGCGATGGTTGCTTTCAAATCATAATGTTCCGGATCGCCATATTGCCAGCTTTCGCTTGCCGCCTTGGTCATGGCGGTGATCACTTTGGGTGAGGGACCAAAGACATTTTCATTTGCACCCAGACGCGCCCTCATTTTCTTGCCATTGCGGCGCTCTAGTGTTTCGGGGCCGACAAAGGGCACGGTGGCCGGCAAGGCTTCTATGATCGGCACGAATTTGATCATCAGCGCTTCTCACTATTGGTTTTGCGTAGCCGTGTTTCGCGCAGCAGGCCTGCTTCATCCACAATGGGATAGCCCGCTGATACGATATGCGAGTTGATGCGATGGAGATCGCGGATCATATCCACAAACAAGGCGCTGCGGCGCAAAGCCTCTTTCTTGTTGCCCGCGCCTTTGCGGAAATGCTCGTCAATCACGCTTTGTTCAAGGGCGCGAAACTGATCTTTCTGTTCAATCAGTGCTTTGGCGCCGTCGACGTCACGCGCGGTCAAAACGGCGGCAGCACGTTTGATATTGGCGGCAATGAGGCTTGAAAGGCTGTCCAATGAGTTTTGTTCAGCGGGGGTGAAGGTCAGGCCCTCTTGGATCTTGACGTTGATGCGATTGACGAGATTCAGCTGGATCACATCACCTGCATGTTCAAGATTGCTGACATAGAGCGTGGTTTCCAGTGCGCGCCGGCTTTCATCCTTGGAAAGGGGTGCCATTTGCGCAAGATCAGCCAGATAGGTTTGCACCGCTGATTGAAACAAATTGAGGCGTTCATCCAGTTCATCAATGGCTTTCAGCGTGGTTTTGCTGTTGGCAGCAATGGCCTCCAATGCGGTGGTAAACATGCGCTCTAAAATTTCGGTCATACGCGCTGTTTCCAGCGTGGCATTGGCGAGAGCCACGGGGGGTGAGGATAGAGATAGAGGATCAAGGTAACGCGGTCGGGCGAGGCTGTCTTCTGACTGACCATCTGGGATCATCCAAACCACCAGGTTTTCAACCAGTTTGGTCAATGGAAGGAAAATAAGCCCGGTGGCGAGATTAAAGCCAAAGTGAAAGCTGAGCGCTTTGTGTAATTCCGACAGTTGCAATCCATTCAAGAAATGGCTGATGGGGCCCACGAAGCCGAGAACAATGATGCTGAACAGGCCACGGCATAAAAGATTGGCCATCGGGATGCGTCTGGCACCGACGGGCAGGGCCAGTGCGCTGATGGCGGCGGGCAAACAGCCCCCAAGATTGATGCCGAGCAGAAAATAAAGTGCGCCTTCGGCCTGCAAACTGCCATTGGTGAGCAGCGAGCCGATGAGCAAGATGGCCGCCAATGTGGAGTGGAAAGCCCAAGCCAAGAGCGCGCCCACAATAAAGCCCAGCACAGGCTCATGCCCCAAGGCCGACAAGACATCATGGAACAGAGACGCCGTATTTAATGGTTGAGTGGCGGCGGAAATCAGGCGCAAGGACAACAGCAATAGCCCCAAGCCGATCAGAATGCGCCCCGTGTTATGGGGCTTGGTTTCATCCGACCAATTGAACACCACATAGCCAATGGCCAAGAGAATAGGCGATGTCCACAGCGCCAGCGAAAGGCCTGAGGCAAAGATGGAGGTGATGATGGCTGAGCCCGTATCGGCTCCCAGCAAAACGGCCAGCCCCAAGGCCGTGGGCAATGCGCCGGTCACCGCAATATTGCTCACAATCATGCTGGTGGCCGTGCCTGAGCCTAAAATGGTGGTGGCGGCAGCGCCAGCCGCAAAGCCTGAGAGGCGTGAGCGCAAACGGTGTTCCACAAAGAAACGTAAACGCTCGCCCCAAGCGCGCAAAATGCCGGTGCGCACCATGCGCACACCCCAAAGCAGCAGCGCCACGCCGCCCAACATATTCACAATTACTGAGGTTCCGGGAGTCATGTTGCAAACCTATCAGCGCATTGTCACAATTGCCAGATGGCTTCATGCGCGCGCTGCGGATAAGTTTTGAGGTGCGCACCTCAATTCTCTTGTGTGCGTGCGCTGAATGGATTATCTCCCCCAGCCATTGCACAGCCACCGAACAGGAGAGATGCCCCATGGCCCGTATTACCCTTCGTCAATTGCTCGATCACGCCGCCGAATATGATTATGGCGTGCCGGCCTTCAACATCAACAACATGGAACAGGCTTTGGCCATTATGGCGGCTGCTGATAAATCTGATGCGCCGGTGATCATTCAGGCTTCGCGTGGTGCGCGCTCTTATGCCAATGACATTATGCTGCGCCACATGATGGATGCTGTAACCGAGATTTATCCACATATTCCAGTCTGCGTTCACTTGGACCACGGCAATGAACCCGGCACCTGCATGACCGCGATTCAATCCGGCTTCACCTCGGTGATGATGGATGGTTCTCTCAAGGCCGATGGCAAAACGCCGGGTGATTGGGATTACAATGTGGGTGTGACCAAGCGCGTCACCGACATGGCACATTCCGGCGGTGTTTCGGTGGAAGGTGAGCTTGGTGTTCTGGGTTCGCTCGAAACCGGTTCTGGCGAGAAAGAAGATGGCCATGGTTTTGAAGGCACGTTGAGCCATGATCAGCTTTTGACCAACCCTGATGAGGCCGTGAAGTTTGTGAAGGAAACTGATGTGGACGCACTGGCCATTGCTATGGGCACGTCACATGGCGCTTACAAGTTCAGCCGCAAGCCTGATGGCGCGGTGCTGGCCATGAATGTGATTGAAGAAATTCACAAGAAGCTGCCGAACACGCATTTGGTGATGCACGGATCATCATCTGTGCCTGAGGATTTGCAAGAGATCATCAACAAGTTTGGCGGCAAGATGAAGCCCACTTGGGGCGTGCCTGTGGCGGAAATTCAACGCGGCATCAAGCACGGCGTGCGCAAAATCAACATCGACACTGACAATCGCATGGCTCTCACTGGCGCCATCCGCAAGGTGTTTGCCGAAGATCCATCCGAATTTGATCCCCGCAAATATCTGAAGCCTGCGATGGAAGCCATCAGCAAGCTGTGCGCCCAGCGCTTTGCTGAGTTTGGCACCGCCGGCAATGCCAGCAAGATCAAGAAAGTGATCCCACTCTCCGACATGGCCAAGATGTATGCCAAGGGCGAGCTGAAGCAGAAGATTGCTTGAGGAATTTGAAATTTGAAGATGAAGAAGGCCTCCAGCGATGGGGGCCTTTTTTTGGGGAATGTGTTTTCCAGTTTTGACCGCCTTGGTGTCACATGTTAAGGTTTTTCCGTGAAAACGAACTCACCAAACGCGTCAATTGAAATAATGATTTTAGTGGCATTTGTTGCCCTGCTTTTCGTTTTCTGGGTCTTCAAAGGACTTAAACACGATCGAAATTGGAACAGTGGGCGTCGCTATCCTGCGCTGCCGAAGTACCAAAGAAGCGGAATCAATTCTGAATTAAAACTGAACGAACGAAAACTCGACGATATTCAATATGTTCTAAGTGCAAAGTTTCAAAGAAGGCGGTTGTTGAATTTTGAAGAATACGAACTCTTCCAAAGACTTGAAAATCTCGTCAGTCGTAACACCGAAGGACTACGTTTGTTCGCTCAAGTTTCACTTGGAGAAATACTTGAGTCGAGCGATCCAGCAGCTTTTTCTAGGATCAATAGCAAGCGGTGCGATTTTCTAGTTGTTGACAAGAACTGCAACCCGGTCATTGCTATTGAATATCATGGTCGTGGTCATTTTCAGGCTGACTCTGCGCACCGGGACGAAGTGAAACGTTTGGCATTGAGGAAGGCATCAATACCCACTGTTGAAGTCCTTTTTGACTATGAATGGATCGATGTTCAGAGTGAATTGATAAAGGAATTGGGTAACGTCTTTTCGTAGTTTAAGGTGTAGACGGACTGGCAGTTTCTTGACGTCAACTCGACCTCACCCCGCCCGTGCTGTGATCTTCAAATCCAACGCACTCATCACTTTCAGGATTGTTGCGAATTCGGGGTTGCCTTCGGTGCTGAGGGCTTTGTAGAGGCTTTCACGCGAGAGGCCGGTTTTGCGGGCCACTTCGCTCATGCCTTTGGCGCGGGCCACAGTGCCCAAGGCATGGGCAATATAAGCGGAGTCCTCGGTTTCAAAAGCATCTTCAAGATAGATTGCAATGGCTTCAGCACTATCTAGATAGTCAGCGACTTCGAAAGGTGTTGTCTTCAGTTTTGCATTCATAGCTCTAAGTCCTTTGCCAATTGTTTGGCCAATTTAATGTCTCGATCCTGCGAAGACTTATCGCCACCACACAGAATAACAATCAGCTCTGTTCCTCGCCGTTTGAAATAAACGCGATAACCGGGGCCAAAGTGAATCCTCAATTCGCTAACACCCTCCCCAACGGGGGTCACATCACCATTATGGCCGAAAGCAAGTCTGTCAATGCGGGCCGCAATCTTGATCTTTGCACGTTGGTCACGAAGGCCAGCCATAAAGGCCAAAAAGTTTTCGGTTTTTCGCAACTCCAACATCATTGCGCTGTATCTCATAGAATACAATCTGTCAAATTTAGTTTACTTCAACACCAAAAGAACAAGATTGCACCACATGTGTTTCCGCAATTGCAAGGCGGCTCTTTTATAAACGCAAACTGGCGACTTGCTTGCGATGAAGGCTCTTTATGCCAATTCCAGCATCTCTTGCACGGCTGCTTTTGCCTCTGCCCTGGTCACAGGTGCTTCTGCCACCGCTTCCGCTACTTTATGCCAGTGGATAATTTCAAACTCGCCATTCATGTGTTCGACCAGCGCTGAACAGCTTTCCACCCAATCGCCATCATTCAAATAATGTATGTTGCCGATCATGCGGTCTGATGGGGTGTGGACGTGGCCGCAGATGACGCCCACGCAGCCACGTTTTTCAGCTTCACGCACCACAATGTCTTCAAAGCGGGCTAAAAATTCCACAGCCTTTTTCACTTTGAATTTGAGATAGGCGGAGAGCGACCAATAGGGCATTTTGAAAAAGCGGCGCACGCGGCTGACTCCAGCGGAAAGCCACATGGCCCATTCATAGGCTTCGTCGCCCAGCTTTGATAACCAGGGCGTGAAATAGATCACGCCATCAAATTTATCGCCATGCAGCACCAGATATTTTTTGCCGGTGGCGGTGATGTGGATGGTCTCCAGCAACACCGCCACTCGGCCAAAGCGCAGATTGACAAAATCGCGGAAATTTTCGTCGTGATTACCGGGAATATAAATCAGCTTGGTGCCTTTGCGTGCCCGGCGCAACAACTTTTGGATGACATCATTGTGGCCTTGGTTCCAGACCCATTTTTTCTTGAGCGCCCATGAATCCACCAAATCACCGACGATATAAAATTGATCGCTGCTCGTATGCTTCAGAAAGTCGAGCAAGGCTGCCGTTTGAGCGCGCTTGGTGCCGAGATGGACGTCGGAAATAAAAATGGCACGGTAGTGCCGGGTTGGGACATCTTCGTTGGTCATGGAATGAGCTCCTCATCTTCTAAAGACTGATTTCGATGAAGGGATTGTGACGGTTTCCGAACGGTTCCGTTATGGCCTTGTCACATTGCGTTTCTATTGCGGACGAATTGCAACATTTTTCTGCCGGAGATTCGATGGACAGACCCTCATCCACCCCACGCAGTGGTGCCTTGCTTTCAAAAGCCGTTCACCGCAACAGCGCTTTTTCTGTTGACGGCCTGTTGGAGCGGGCTTTCACAAAAGCCTTTAGCGGCTTGGTTTATCCGCAGATTTGGGAAGACCCGGATGTGGATATGAAAGCCATGGCGATTGAGCCTTCGCACCATATTGTGACGATTGCTTCGGGCGGCTGCAATGTTTTGAGCTATCTCACCGCTGCACCTGCCAAAATCACTGCGGTTGATCTCAACCATTCGCATGTGGCCTTGACCCGGCTGAAGCTGATGGGCTTGCAGCGCTTCCAAAATTGGAGCCAGTTTTATCAATTCTTCGGAGAGGCTGATACGCGTGAGAATGAGAGCCTCTATGATCGCTTCCTGAAACACAAT
>JAGWUY010000080.1 GCA_028868255.1 Alphaproteobacteria bacterium
ATGATGTTTGGCACTGTCAGGCTCGTTCATTTGCATGAGCACTTGAGCAAGTTCTGTGCGCACCAGCGTGAGCGATGGGTCGCTGGCCAGAGCATCACGGAACTTTCGCGATGCGCCTTTCAAGTCTTTGCGGCCTTCGAGGATCAGCCCTTCGATGAACAAAGTGCGATTTGCTGCATGCGCGCCTTGCAAGGGGAAACGCTTGAGCAACTCTGCGGCCAGGTCATGCATGCCGGTTTTGGACAATCGGATCAGGAAACGCACACGGTCAGATTCATTGCGGCTTTGATAGAAGGCGGCTTGCGCAGGTGTGATTTCTGGGGCGGCAGCGCGTGCGGCCATGGCAGTGCCCGCCAAAAGCAGGCTGACAAAAAGAAAAGTCAGGGCGCGTTTTGAGGCGCGCCCTTTTTTGTTTTGTTGTCCTAGGCTCAGGGGCATACGGCCAACTTGCAAGCGTGGAACACACCTTGCATCTGCACATAAGCGCGCCTGTCATTGTTGATGGCTTCTGTACCGCCATACGGTTGGGGCTTTGTAGCATCAACGCTGAATATGCCTGTCACTTCATCGGCATTGGCACCGAAGAAGCCAGCATACATTTGATTGTCGGCGGTGTTGTTCAACCAGTTTGAAGCCGGATCGTAAGAAGCGGTACCGACCACATCATTGGCATGTTTGTTGCTTGAAGTTGTCGTCGTTGAGTTCGTGGTGATTGTGCCAGCCAATTGGATTTTTTGAGCCATAAAGGTTGGATTCCAGTTGCCGTTGCCCATCGGGGCAGTGCCTGCGGCTTGCTTGACCACATCAACCACTTCTGTCGCATTGGTTGTCCAAAAACCCGTTACACCATTTAACGTGGCCCAGCCCGTCCAAGTCTTGGGTGTCAAAGTGCCCGTCATACCACCCGTGCCAAAATTGGCATCGATGGTGCTGTCACCCGTGACTGACCAAAGGCCGTTGTAGGATAAGGTTTGCGTTGGCAGTTTTGTGTCGATGAAGCCGCCAGTTTTCGCTGTCGAAGTGAATTTGCCGTTGTAAGTGGCTGTTCCAGAAGTTGGCATGGCCGCAGCGGTTGTGTAGTTGCCGCCGAATGACCAAGCTTGGTGGATGGCTTCTGTGCCGCCACCTGTCATATCACGATATTGTGCGCCATAGCTGTTGGCAAAAGTCCAGACCTGTAATTCTTCGTCAACTTGATTGCCCAGATTGCCCGTGGTGTCACGTGTAAAGGCGCGGTATTCCTTGTAAGTGCCGCCAATGCCCGAACCAATGTTCGTGCCGGCGATATATTCCTGCATCTGTTTCTTTTTTGGCCAGTTGGCTTTGTCCGTCGTATTGGGGTTGAGTTCATAAATCGCCGTGTTCGGCGCGGTGCCAATTGTTAACTTCGACACTGCTTGAGCAGTAGGCAGGGACACAACCGCTGATTTTTCGATGGCTAAAGTTGTGTCACCAGTCGTCAGGCTTGAGTCATTGCCCACATTGGTTGTTGTGGGTGGGGTGACGACCGTGGTTGATGGCGGCGTAACAGTTGCGGGCGCGTTGGGGTTCGCGGGGCCGCCGCAGTTCAAACTTTGCGCGGTGCTGGTGCAACCGCTCGAGAGGTTGGCGATGGCATCCAACTTATCGGCTGCGCAGCCAGACAGGACGGCACCTGTTGCAAAAAGAATCCCAATCGACGCAAAACGCATAATGTACATCCAAACTGACCCAGATTTGCTCAACATGAAGTGATTGTTCTAATATTGCGTTAAGCATGGCGAATTTGGAGTGTTTCAAGATGGTTCAAGGCGTTAACACTGCGGCAACTTGGTATGAGGCCACGGCGCGGCGGGAGCCTGTTGACGGCACTGTTCATGGCAAGCTGGTGACTGATGTGTGCGTGATTGGTGCAGGCCTTGCGGGCCTGACTGTGGCTTTAGAATTAGCGCGGCGCGGCAAACACGTTGTAATCTTGGAGGGGAGGCTCATCGGTTCTGGCGCGTCGGGGCGCAATGGTGGATTTGTATCAAACGGTTTCGCACTGGGCATTGAAGAAGTGGCCAAGCATGTGGGGAAAGACGCGGCACGGGCGCTATATGACCTTTCGCGAACAGGCACAGAATTTGTGCGCAAGGAAATTGCGGCCACTGACCCCACATTGAAAATGGGCGATGGCTGGATTGTGGCCGTGCGCCATGATGACAAGGGTGGCATGAAAGCTGCGGCTGAAACGCTGTCACGTGACTATGGCGAAGAGGTGGATTACCTGCCTGCCAATGAGACACGCAAACTCTTGGTTTCAAACCGCTATTTCGACTCGCTGCGCGGCCCCAAGGGTTTTCACATTCATCCGCTGCGTTATTGCTTGGCTTTGGCCAAGAATGCCAAAGCTGCGGGGGCGCAGATTTTTGAAAATACACCGGCTGTTGGCGTTTCTAAACAAGGCGCGCACCATGTGGTGAAAACTGCTGCGGGCGAAGTTCATGCCGAGCACGTGGTGCATTGCGTATCGAAGACGGGCAAGAGCGTTCATGCTCTTTCAGACCGCGCCATCTTGCCGGTGGCTACTTATGTGGCAGTGACGGAGCCTTTGACGCAATCGTCCATCGCCACGCGCATGGCGATTTCTGATACGCGCCGCGCTGGCGATTATTACCGCCTTGTGGATGAGGGGCGCATTTTGTGGGGTGGCTGCATCACCACGCGGGTGTCTGAGCCGTCACGGCTGGCGGAACGCATGAAGCGGGGAATGCTTTCAACCTATCCTGCATTGGGCAACCCTGGCATTGATTATGCATGGTCTGGCATTATGGGATATGCGATTCACAAAATGCCCTTAATTGGGCGTGATGCTTCAGGCCAATGGTTTGCTTCTGCATTTGGTGGCCATGGGTTGAACACCACGGCAATGGCGGGCCAGTTGATGGCGCGGGCCATAGCAGACGGTGATGATGCATATCGCCGTTTTGCGCCCTTTGCGCCGCGCTGGGCTTTTGGCCAGTTGGGCAGGCTGGGGGTGCAAGGCTCTTATTGGTGGATGCAGATTAAAGATAAACGCGACGAATCACGGCTGTTTTCGCGGCGTTAAGCAAGTATTGCTGTTGCCACAATGCCTCGCTATAAGCCGCCAAAATCGACCGGGAGAAGAGACTTAAAATGACGACGATGTTGGCAGAAGACTATAAACCAAGTGATGCCGAGCCCTTTATGAATGAGCGACAGGTGGAGTATTTTCGCCGCAAACTGCTGAACTGGAAAGAAGACATTCTGAAGGAAAGCAAGGAAACCATTTCTCACCTACAAGAAGAGAACCACATTCTCCCCGACGTTGCTGATCGAGCCTCTTCTGAAACAGACCGCTCGCTGGAACTGCGCACGCGTGACCGCCAGCGCAAATTGATTTCTAAAATCGACGCTGCATTGAAACGTGTTGATGATGGTTCCTATGGCTATTGTGAAGAAACAGGCGAGCCGATTGGTTTGAAGCGCCTGGATGCTCGCCCCATTGCTACGCTGTCGATCGAAGCACAAGAGCGGCATGAAAAGCGCGAACGGGTTTATAGGGACGAATAGTTGTTTTGATTCAGGCGGTGATGAATAAATCGACCACTTTAAAGTTCGTCACATCCACCAAACCCAAGTCTGAAATGCGCAGTGCAGGGATCACCACTAGACCCAGCAGGGAATGCTGCATATAGGCATTGTTGAGGGTGCAGCCGCATTCTCGCATGGCGGCCACCATTTTTTCGGCTTTTGCGGCAACAATCTCTGCTGGTTCATCAGACATTAAGCCCGCAATGGGCAATTCCACCCGCGCCAACTCCTTGCCTTCGCTGATGACGACAACGCCACCGCCAATGGATTTCAGCACATTGGCCGCCTGTGCCATGTCATTCTTGTTGGTGCCGATCACAATCATGTGGTGGCTGTCATGGGCCACGGTGGAGGCGATGGCGCAAGGCTTGTTGTAACCAAAACCCGAAACGAAAGCGTTGACCACTTTGCCCGTTGCTGCATGACGCTCGACCAACGCGATCTGGCAGACATCATTTGAAATATCCATTGCAACAAGGCCGGAATTAACGGGCAGTTCTGCGGTTAAAGATTTCGTGGGGGCCTGATTTTCGATGACACCAATCACCCGCACTTTCACCTGATTGGCGCCTTGCGGTGCTTTCACATCAAAGTCTTGGGCTGTTACATCGCGCTTCATGTTCACTGTGGATTTGGAGGAAGCAGGATACTCAAATTTTGGGAAGGTGGCCGTCAGCTTGCCGTGTTCAGCCAGCACCTTGCCATGAGCCATCACCAGTTCAATGGGCAGTGTCGCCAGATCAGATGTGAGCACCAGATCAGCGCGGCGACCCGGGGTGATTGATCCTAATTCCCGCTCCAGTCCGAAATGCGTGGCGGTGTTGAGTGTGGCCATTTGGATGGCGGTGATGGGGGCAAGGCCTTGGCTGATGGCATGGCGCAGCACGCGGTTCATGTGGCCATCATTGACCAAGGTGCCGGAGTGGCTATCATCCGTACACAGAATAAAATTGCGGCTGTCGAGTTTTGACTCGGTCACGGCTTTGATCTGGGTGGCAACATCATACCAAGCGCTGCCCAGCCGCAACATGGCGCGCATGCCTTGGCGCACGCGGGCGATGGCATCGGCCGCTTGGGTTCCTTCATGATCATCAGCGGGGCCGCCCGCCGCATAGGCGTGGAAGGCGTGGCCCAGATCTGGCGAGGCATAATGGCCGCCAACGGTTTTGCCTGCCCGTTGCGTGGCAGCGATTTCGGCCAGCATTTTTTCATCCCCCGCCACCACGCCGGGAAAATTCATCATTTCGCCCAGACCTATGATGTTGGGCCAGGCCATGGCCTCGGCCACATCCTCAGGTGAAATCGTTGCTCCGGGGGTTTCTAAGCCGGGAAATGAAGGCACACAGCTTGGCATTTGCACAAAGATGTTGAGAGGCAGGCCCATGGCCTCATCATGCATCAGGCGCACACCGGGCAGGCCTAGCACGTTGGCAATTTCATGCGGATCAATGAACATTGATGTTGTGCCATGGGGCACCACGGCGCGGGCGAATTGGGTAACCGTCACCATGCCGCTTTCCACATGCATATGGCCATCACACAGGCCCGGCATAGCATAGCGACCTTTGGCATCAATGGTTTTGGTGTTGGGGCCAATGGTGTGCGAGGCATCTGGCCCCACATAGGCAAAACGGCCACCATAAATGGCAATATCGGTGTTCGGAATGATTTCGGCCGAATGCACATTCACCCAACTGGCGTTTTTTACAACGGTGTCTGCGTGTTTGCGGCCCATGGCCACAGCGACGAGGGCGGGGGCAAGATCAGCCCATGTTTTGAGAATGCTCATGCTTCACCTCGCATCATGCGGCGCGCTTCGTCTAACAGTTCGGGCGTTGTTGCGCACAGCACATTGCCGCCTTGAGTTGGGTCATTGTCAGTCCAAGTACCCACCATGCCGCCTGCACCCCGGATGATGGGGATAAGGGCTGCAATGTCATAAATCTGCAAGCTTGCATCCATGGCAATATCCAGCTGTCCGGCCGCGAGCACGGCGAAAAAATACGCATCGCCGCCAAAGCGCAGGGCTGTGGCGGTTTTGCGCAGTTTGTGAAATCCGGGATTGTCATCATAGAAGTGTGGGGCGGTGGTGCCGATTGACGCCTTGGCGAGCGGCACGCCCGGGCGCACATGGATTTGTGTGGTTTGGCCGTTGTGGCGGTTCCAGGCCCCATTCGGGTTGCCATAAAAAGCTTCACCGACGAAAGGCTGGTTCATCACGCCAAGCAGCGGTTGGCCATCACGGTAAAGGCCAATCAGCGTGGCCCATGTGGGCATGCCGATAACGAAAGAGCGCGTGCCATCAATAGGATCAAGCACCCAGCTATAGGCTGATCCCGTAGTCTTGGTGCCATATTCTTCGCCGATAATGCTATGATCGGGGAATTTTTTTTCGATCAGTTCGCGGATCACCCGTTCAGCGGCACGGTCTGCCTCCGTTACCGGATCCCAACCCGTTTCAAGCTTGTTGTCGATGGCGATGTTTTTGCGGAAGTGTGGCAAGATCACACGAGCGGACGCAACGGCAAGATCCAGCGCAAAGTCAGTCAAAGTCTGGATTTCGGTGGTGATTGACATGAAGTCGCCTCGGTTGGTTTGCGCTAGAACATAACCAAATGGTCAAATCTTGCCATGAAATTCGATCTGAATGGTCGCTTTTGTTGCATTGCAGCATTACGGTAAGTGCCATGCAAAAATTGCATGTCTCAACAATAAAAATATTT
Organism: Alphaproteobacteria bacterium; assembly: GCA_028868255.1. GTDB lineage: Bacteria > Pseudomonadota > Alphaproteobacteria > Rhizobiales > Aestuariivirgaceae > Aestuariivirga. The sequence continues at coordinate 6,300 of JAGWUY010000080.1, forward strand.
TGTATTATATTTCAATATCTTATTCGCATTTGATGTTTGAAAATGATGGTTTTTGATAGATCGAGACTTTTTGGGGTTGAAATGGGTCTTGAACTCTTCATGTTGCAGTGCCAAATAGGTGTCACGAGATGAGGACTTGGTTCTCTCTCTGCCCTTCTTGGGCGTTTCCTCCCTAGACTTCGGGCCGATCACTTTGTGTATCGGCCCCTTTTTTTGACCAAATGGCAATTTTATTCGGCAGCAAGACGCTGTGAGGTGGCCTGCTCGATGGTGGGCAAGAACTGGGCCAAGGATTGCATCACCCGCGCCAGAGCAGTCTTCACGGGTTCAAAATTGCTATTCTTTTCTAACCGGGCCTCGTCGAGATAGAGTGCGCGGTTGATTTCAATCTGCAGGGCATGGCGGTTTTGGTGGGGGCTGCCGTGGGTCGCCGTGATGAAGCCACCTGCATAGGGGCGGTTGCGTACCACGACAAAACCTTCATTGGTCAGCAGGGCTTCAACCCGATGGGAGATTTCGCTGTTGCAAGACGAACCAAATCGGTCACCCAGAACAATATCTATTGCAGGTTCGTGGTGAGACCTTAGGTGACGCACAGCTGAGGCCGGCATGGAATGACAATCGACCAGCAAGCAGAATTGCGTCGCGCCATGAACTTCGTCCAGCAGCGCCGTTAATGTGCGGTGATAGGGGCGGTAGACCTGATTGATGCGAGTTTGCGCCTCGGCCAAGCTGATTTTACCGCGGTATATATCCGCATTCTCGGCGACGATTTTAGGGATAGTGCCGAGGCCGCCAGCGACGCGCGAGGTGTCAGGGTTCATGTAGCCCGGCAGTTCCTCATGGAACATTTTGGGGTCAAGCTCATAAGGCTCACGGTTGAAATCAATATAAGCGCGTGACACCAGCGCACGTAGCATGGGTGCGCCAAAGTTCAAGCAGGTGCCGAAGAGTTCATCGACAAAGCAGTCTTCTGATTGGCGCAAGGCTTCAGGTGTGAGACGCGATTGTTGCACCAGGTCATCTGGCAAAATAGTGCCACTGTGAGGGGAATTATAGACGATGGGCGAAACCCATTCTGCAGGTGCCTGAATTTCAAAATAGCGCGGGCCCATCAGCCACCCTTATGCTGTTCGGCTTGGATCATATGACAGACAAGGGCAGAATGTCCATCTGTTCAAATCGCGTTGAATTCACCGCCTGTTTACTCCTTGCTGGATAAAGGATGTTCTCGAGCAAGGCTTGACCGAAAGGCCCTTGCAGCACATAAAGAGAGCCATGGTGAAGATTTTACTTGCTGAAGACGATGATGATTTGCGGCGCTTTTTGGTGAAGGCGCTGGAAAAGGCTGGGCATAGGGTTTCTCCTTTTGCCGAGGGCCTGTCCGCGTTTGAGGAAATCAAGCAAGATAGTTTTGACCTGTTGCTCACCGATATTGTGATGCCAGAAATGGATGGAATCGAACTGGCGCGCCGCGCGGCTGAACTTGACCCTGCTCTCAAAATCATGTTCATCACTGGCTTTGCTGCTGTGGCGCTAAACCCCGATTCCAATGCGCCCAAGGATGCCAAGGTGCTGTCCAAGCCGTTCCACCTGCGTGACCTTGTGGATGAGGTGAACCGCCTGATGGCGGCCTAACTCTGCGTTTATTGGGCTTCAGGGCGAGCGAACTGACATCGCCTCATGATTGTCCTATAGTGCTACCAAATTCGGATTTGGAGCTATGAAACCCGGCGCAACTCTCTCATCAACAAAAGTAACGGCGGGGACGGTGAAGCCACCGTTACGCGTTGGTATTTTGTTGGCCCGAAATTTTACTCTCAGTGCCTTTTCTTTGTTTGTGGACACGTTGCGCCTGGCGAGTGACGAACTTGACCGTTCAGGACGCAAATATCTGGATTGGGACGTGGTGAGCGATGGATCGCAACTTATTCCTTCTAGTTCTGGTATTTCCGTGGCCCCCACTGCGCGCCTGAATGACCGCAAGGCCTTTGACTATCTGGTGGTGGTGGGCGGGCGCTTGAATGTGGAGCAGCCCTTGGGCGATGAGTTGGTGGCTTATCTGAAGAAGGCGGTGGCGCTTCGTGTGCCTGTCGTTGGTTTATGTACGGGCAGTTTTGTATTGGCGCAGGCTGGTTTGCTTGCTGGGCGCACGGCATGCGTGAGTTGGCTGCACCGTGAGGAATTTCAACAGCGCTTTCCCGACATTGAACTGGTTTCACACCGCCTGTTTTTGGAAGATGGATTGATCACAACATGTGCGGGTGGTACGGCCGTGGCCGACCTTGCAGCATGGATCGTCAAAAAACATGTGGGCGTGGCCGCAGCAAAGAACGCCATGGAAATTTTGCAGATCGACCGTCAGCGCAAAGGTACTGACACGCAGGCGCGGTTGCCGCTGGCATTTGAGGCGGTGAAAGACAGCCGTGTGCGCCTTGCCTTGTTGCTGATGGAAGAAGCCGTGCATGAAAAGCGCGACATTGAAGACTTTGCCCATCGGATCGGCATTTCAAGCCGCCAGCTGGAACGGCTGTTCAAACAGGAACTCAATGAAAGCCCGGTGCGCGCTTACCAGCGTATGCGGTTGGTCAAAGCAAAATTATTTGTGGAAGCGACAGACCAATCCATCCTGCAAATTGCCATTGATTTTGGCTATGAGAGCAACACGCATTTCAGCAAGATGTTCCGCAGCTTCTTTGGCATGAGCCCGGTAGAGGCGCGAAAACGTGCTGTCAAGGCGATGGGAGAGGCTGTTTAATTTACCCAATGAGGGGCAGAAGACTGTCCAAGCTTTTTTTTGCATCGCCATAGAACATGCGGGTGTTTTCCTTGAAAAACAGCGGATTTTCGATTCCGGAATAGCCCGTGCCCTGGCCGCGCTTGGACACGAACACTTGCTTGGCCTTCCAGCATTCTAACACTGGCATGCCAGCGATGGGCGAGTTAGGGTCTTCCTGTGCCGCAGGGTTTACAATGTCGTTGGAGCCAATGACGATGGCCACATCCGTGTTCGGGA
>JAGWUY010000081.1 GCA_028868255.1 Alphaproteobacteria bacterium
CGCGGTGCAAAAGGCAAATTCGGGCCACCCTGGCCTGCCCATGGGGGCCGCCGATGTGGCGACTGCGCTTTACACCGATATTTTGAAATTCGATGCCTCAGCCCCGCATTGGCCAGACCGTGATCGTTTCATTCTCTCCGCCGGCCATGGCTCCATGCTGCTCTATTCCTTGCTCTATCTCACCGGCTATAAGGATATGACGATTGAGCAGATCAAGAATTTCCGTCAATGGGGATCAATCACCGCGGGCCACCCCGAATATGGCCATGCCACGGGAATTGAAACCACCACCGGCCCCTTGGGACAAGGCATTGCCAATGCCGTGGGCTTTGCCATTGCTGAGCGCCATTTGAACGCCCGCTTTGGCGATGATCTGGTGAACCACAAAACTTATGTGCTGGCAGGCGATGGCTGCCTGATGGAAGGCATTAGCCAAGAGGCGCTGTCTCTCGCTGCCCATTTGCGCCTCAAAAATCTGATCGTAATGTGGGATGACAATGGCATCACCATTGATGGCAAGGTGGGCATGGCTGACTCAACTGATCAGCTGCAGCGCTTTGCCGCTTCGGGCTGGAATGTGACGCGCGTGGATGGCCATGATCACAACGCGGTGTATCAAGCCCTGCTAACGGCCCAACATGCCGATCGCCCCTCCATGATCGCTTGCCGCACGGTGATTGGCTTTGGCGCTATCAACAAGCAAGGCACCAATGGCGTGCATGGTTCACCCTTGGGCGCTGAGGAAATCGCTGTCGCCCGCAAAACCTTGGGCTGGGACGCCGCCCCCTTCGTGGTGCCAAAAGAAATTCTGAACGCCTGGCGCAACGTCGGCGCCAAAGGCAAATCTGCGCGTGAAGCCTGGGAGGCACGCTTGGCCGCCTCGCCCCACAAGGCCGAATTCACCCGCATGATGAAGGGCACCTTGCCCAAGGCGCTGGATGGCGCAATCGCCGCCTACAAAAAGTCACTGGCCGCCAACCCACCCCACATCGCCACGCGCAATTCCTCACAAAACGCACTTGATGTGATAAACCCCGTGGTGGTGGAAGCCATCGGCGGCTCAGCGGATTTGACAGGCTCCAACAACACCAAGTCGAAAGATTTGAAGCCACTGAACGCTGCGGATTATGGCGGGCGCTATGTCTACTACGGCATCCGTGAACATGGCATGGCGGCGGCCTTGAACGGCATGGCGCTGCATGGTGGCGTCATTCCCTATGGCGGCACTTTCTTCTGCTTCACTGATTATTGCCGTCCGTCCCTGCGCCTTGCTTCACTGATGGGCATCCGCAGCATTTTCGTGATGACGCATGATTCAATTGGTTTGGGCGAAGATGGCCCAACCCACCAACCTGTGGAACATCTGGCCGCCATGCGTGTGATCCCCAATCACATTGTGATGCGCCCCTGCGATGCCACGGAAGCGGTGGAATGCTGGCAGATCGCTCTGCAAAGCGAAAAGACGCCATCAACTCTGGTGCTGACGCGCCAAAAACTGAAGCCCGCGCGTTTGACTTACAGCCCCAAGAATCTCTGCGCCCAAGGAGCTTATGAAGTGCAGTCCTCAACCAAAAAAGCCAAGGCCGTGATCTTCGCCTCAGGCTCAGAAGTTGAAATCGCTATGGACGCGAAAGTAATGTTGGACAAAAAAGGCATCCCTACCCGCGTGGTCTCGGTGCCATCGATGGAACTCTTCGAGCGCCAGTCCAAAGCCTATAAGGCCTCAGTGCTGGGCACCGAAAAAATCCGCATCGCGGTTGAAGCCGGCGTACGCACCGGCTGGGACCGCTTCATCGGCACGGAAGGCCACTTCATCGGCATGACCGGCTTTGGCGCAAGCGCTCCGGCAGAGGTGCTGTATGAAAAGTTCGGCATTACGGCGAAGGCCGTTGTGAAGGCGGCGGGGAAGTAAGGTAAGAAATATGAAAAAGAACATTGCCTCACTGTGCAACATGAGCATCGCAATGGGCATGATGGTTGCAACTGCCAGTGCAGACTCCGGTATTGCGAGTTGGAACTCGGCCTGCAACAAAGAGTTAAACACCTACATGAATGGCAGAGGCTGGAAAGCACTTGCTGTGTCAAACATCTTTCTGCTGGAAGTACAGGAGTGGCAAAGCTGCGGATCAGCTGTAGACTATTCCACAAAGGCCAATGCAGAGACTATCGCCATGCGGTTTTGTAAACTTAATTTGACAAAAATGCGCGCCCCCAAATCTGCAGAGTGCCGCATAACTCTTGTAAGTCAATGAGCGACCTGGTCGGCATAACTAGCTTCGGCGCAAGCGCGCCTGCTGAGTTGCTATATGAGAAGTTCGGGATTACGGCCAAGGCCGTGGTGAAGGCGGCGGGGAAGTAATTCCCCAATCCCACCACACGTTATCCCCGCGAAGGCGGGGACCCCGCTAGTCACCTTGTGAGATCAAGTAAGCGGAGTTCCCGCCTTCGCGGGGATGACGTGTGGTGGGATGAATATTGAACAAGATAAGTTGCTCCGAAAACCTCTCGCTTATGCGACCCGAAAAACATCCCGCTGTTTACATCATGGCCAGCAGGTATCGCGGCACAATATATGTCGGCGTCACCAGCGATTTGTGGCAGCGGGTGTGGGATCACAAGAACGAACGATTTGATGGTTTCACCAAGGACTATGGGATCAAGACGCTGGTTTGGTACGAGCATCACCTTTCGTTTGAAGATGCCATTCTCCGCGAGAAGCAGATCAAGAAATGGAACCGGGCGTGGAAATTTCGGATCATTGAGGAGATGAACCTCAATTGGGATGATTTGCATGATGTCATTGATGCAAATGTTATGTTTCGGCCTTAAGCGGGGTCCCCGCCTTCGCGGGGATGACGGGTGGTGGGAGCGAGAGCATCACGGGCATAGAGCAACAAATTTCCCCCTTCCCTGTTTGAGCACTTTGATGTACGCCCCTCAGCAGTTAGCAACCCTCACCCTGAGGTGCCCGGTGCAGCCGGGCCTCGAAGGGCCAAACCGCACATGCTTCGAGGCGTGTTTCACACGCACCTCAGCATGAGGAGACTGAAAGATGCCCGCATTTCGCACCCTTGATGATGTCAACGTCTCTGGCAAGAAAGTTGTGATCCGCCTCGATCTCAATGTGCCGATTGCGGATGGGAAGGTGACGGATACCACGCGCATTGACCGCGTCATCCCCACCTTGCAGGAGCTGTTGAAAAAGGGTGCGGCTGTCATCATCCTCGCGCATTTCGACCGCCCCAAGGGCAAGGTGGTGCCTGAAATGTCACTGAAGCCAGTGGCCCCAGCGCTGGAAAAAGCGCTTGGCCACAAGGTGCATTTCCACTTCACCGATTGGCAGGATGCGCCGCACATTCATGCCAAGCCCGGCGATGTGATCCTGATGGAAAACACCCGCTATCACGCGGGCGAAGAAAAGAACGATGCAGGCTTTGCCAAGATGTTGGCAGGCCTTGGCGATATTTTTGTAAATGATGCTTTCTCCGCCGCCCACCGCGCGCATTCATCCACCGAAGGCATTGCCCATCTCATCCCCGCCTATGCGGGCCGCGCCATGGAAGCGGAACTCAAAGCGCTAGGCGCAGCACTCGAAACACCCAAGCGCCCGGTGATCGCCATTGTGGGCGGGGCCAAAGTGTCATCCAAGCTCGATCTGCTCGGCAATCTGGTGAAGAAGGTGGACGGACTAGTCATCGGTGGTGCCATGGCCAACACATTCCTTTTGGCCAAGGGCCATGCCGTGGGCAAATCCCTCGTCGAAAAAGATTTGGCTGATACCGCCCGCGAAATTACAGCCAAGGCCGACGCAGCCAAATGCGCCATCATCCTGCCTGTGGATGCCATTGTGGCGCAGGAGTTCAAGGCCCATGCCCCATCCCATGATTATGGTGTGGATGCCATTCCCGCCGATGGCATGATGCTGGATGTGGGGCCGATGTCGGTTGATTTGGTGAAAGCCGCCATTGACCAAGCCCACACGCTGGTGTGGAACGGCCCCTTCGGCGCTTTTGAAATGCAGCCCTTTGATGCCGCCACAGTGGCGGTCGCTCAATATGCCGCCGCCCGCACCAAGGCAGGAAAGCTCATCACCGTGGCCGGTGGCGGCGACACCGTTTCCGCGCTCAATCACGCAGGCGTGGCGCAGGACTTCACCTATATCTCCACAGCCGGTGGTGCCTTCCTGGAATGGCTGGAAGGCAAAGAGCTGCCCGGCGTAACGGCACTCACGGTCAAGTAATGTCGGCACGTTTTTATCTCGTCGCACCCGCAGCGCTCGCCCCCGCTGATATTCTGGCCTGTGCCAAAGCCGCCTGTGAGGCAGGCGATTGTGCCTCCATCATCGTTCCTGAATCGGTGAAGCAGGAAGATGTGGCCGCCTTGCAGGATTTGGGCCTTGCTGTGTTTCTGGCGGATGTAGAGCCGCGCATCGTCTCGCGCCTGAAGGCAGATGGCCTGCATGTGAGCAGCATGGAACATGTGATTGTGGATTTGCGCATGTCGCTGCCGCGTGATGCCATGGTGGGTGTGAATGCGGGCACATCGCGACACATGGCAATGGAAGCTGCCGAACAAGGGGCCGACTATGTGGCCTTCACCCAGAAGGCCCAGAAGGAAGGCGAACCCTTGATCCAATGGTGGAACGAAATTGCCGAAATCCCCTCTGTGCCGTTTGATGCGGTTTTGTTGGCTGACCTTGCCACACTCTTGCCGCAGAGGCCGGATTTCATCCGTCCATCGGATGAGATGTGGCAGAGCGCTGATGCCGCCACACGCATCATCAAGGAATTGAGTGCTAAACTAACTGCATGATTCGCTTCGCCACTTGCCTCATCGTTTTGCTCTGCTGGATCGCGCCTGCACGGGCAGCTGAAGCCAGCTTTGAAGAAGCAATGGCCCTTTTTACCGAAGGCAATTATGCCGAGGCCAGAATTTTGGCCGAAGATTTCGCCAAAAAAAATGATTCCCGTGCATTCATCATGCTTGGCACCATGTCACAAAAAGGGTTTGGCGTTGATGTCGATGCACTCACAGCCAAGCTCTGGTTCACCAAAGCGGCTCAAGCAGGAAATGTAGAAGGCCAGTTGGCCTTGGGGCAATTGCTGCTGGATGGCTCTTTGGGCAAGCCAAATTTGTCTGAGGGTATTGATTGGCTGGAAAAAGCCGCCGCCCAAGGCAATGTGCAGGCGGAATACAATGTAGGGCTTTTTTACGCAGGCGTTTATGAAAACAACGCCGAATGGCCTAAAGCTTATGCCCATTTCAAAACTGCCGCCGAAAAAGGCTTGGCCGAAGCACAATATAATCTGGCCTTACTCTACACCGATGGGCGCGGCGTGGAGAAAGATGCTGTGATGGCCGCAACCTGGTTTGGCAAGGCCGCCGCACAAGGCATGCCTGATGCGGCACTGGAATATGGCGTACTGATTTTTCGCGGCGAAGGCGTGCAGAAGGATGAGGCCTTGGGGGCGAAGTGGCTGTTAATTGCGGCCAACCACGGCAATGCCGTGGCCCAAAACCGCGTGGCGAGGCTGTATGCAGCTGGCATTGGTGTAGCTCAAGATGCCGTTGAAGCCGCCAAATGGAACATTCTGGCCAAAGCTGCGGGCCGCGCCGATGCAGAGTTGGATGATGCGCAAGCCAAACTCGATCCGTCAATCATCAAGCAAGCCGAAGCCCGCGCCGCCGCCTTCAAGCCATTGGCGCTGCCCGCTAAAAACTAGCCTTCTCAGCAGAACCTTGCTATCCACCCTGCCAAACAGTTGGAGCCTTCGCCTTGACCACCCCGATTATGACCTTGATGATTGCCGCCGTCCGCAAAGCCGCCCGTGGCGTGCAGCGTGATTATGGTGAAGTCAGCAGCCTGCAGATTTCCGTTAAAGGCCCCGGCGATTTTGTCACCAACTCCGACAAGCGCGCCGAAAAAACCTTGCGCGAAGAGCTTTTGAAGGCCCGCCCTGCTTACGGCATTTTGGGCGAAGAAGACGCCGAAGTGAAGGGCACAGACCCCGACCACAAATTCATTATTGACCCGATTGATGGCACCTTCAATTTCATGCACGCCCTGCCCTTTTTTGCGATCACCATTGCGCTAGAGCGCAAGGGCGAAGTGGTGGCGGGTGTGACCTATAACCCCATCACAGATGAGCTGTTCCACGCCGAAAAAGGCACAGGGGCTTTCGTGAATAACAAGCGCATGCGCGTGGCCAGCCGCCGCGAATTGTCAGACAGTCTGCTGGCATCAGGCCTGCCCAACCGGGGCGATAAAGACCATGCTGAACGCCGCGCCGAGATGGCCATGATGCAGGCTAAAACTGCCGGCATCCGTTGCTTGGGTTCAACCGCGCTGGACATGGCCTATGTGGCTATGGGCCGCCTCGATGGCGCCTGGCACGATGGCCTAAAACCATGGGACATGGCCGCAGGGATTCTGATGATCCGCGAAGCCGGTGGCTTTGTGCATGGCCTCAAAGGCGAAGCCAATCCACTTTATACAGGTGGCTATGTCGCCACCAATGCTGACCTCTTGCCACAAATGAAAAATGTGCTGGCAGATGCGAAGAAGCTGAAGGTTTGAGATTTTACCCTTTCTACCGAAACGCGTCCGACAGAAAAATATTATTGGCATAAACATCCAAAATCTGAACACTGTCGGGCAGTTCGACTAGCAATTCAGGGTCACGCTCCAAATGCCGGATCTTGCGGGGGTCAGTTCCGGCCCAGCGGGTCATGGCCTCTAATGTATCCCACAGCGTGATCACCATAAAAAAGCTGTCGTCCTTGCGGTCTTCGCGAAAAAACTGAACTGAGCGTGCGCCCAGCGCCTCGAGCTTTTTCACACCTTGCTCATACATATAATGCGTATATTCATCCGCCTTTTCAGGCAGGGTGCGCCCTCGCCATATTCGCGCAACGCCATGCGGCATTAGTATCTCAGATTTGTTCATGAATTTCACTTTCTTTATTTTCAATCGGTGCCGTCTTACCCAAAACGGCACCGACAATGCCATCGGTTAAACAGCAACCGCCTGCTGAATATCAACCTGCAAATCTTGGCGTTCGCGCTGCTGCAGCAAGGCCAACTGATCAGGCCCCTGCTGTTCAGCAAACGGCACATGAATGCCAAGTTCACGCATTTTGCGCGCGGTTGAAGCATCAGCCAGCGCGGCACTCAAGCCATCCGCCAACTTCTGCTGCATGGCGGCCGAAAGCCCCTTGGGCGCAAACAAGCCATTCCAGTGCGAGGCGCGCAGATCAGCAAAGCCTTGCTGCGTGCCGGTGAACACCTCTGGTAGGACAATGTTGCGGGAGGTCGCGGCAAGACCCACAGCCTTCACCTTGCCGGCCTTGATGAAAGGCAAAGCTTGCGAAAGCGAAGTTGCCATCATTTCCACCCGACCCTCAGCCACATCCTGCAACGCCGCCATGGTGGAGGCATAAGTGCGCTCAGTCAGCAATGGCGCGCGGAACGCCGCCTTCAGCTTGCGCGCGCCAATGTGGCTGGGCGTGCCAAAGCCACCATGGGCAATGGCCATGGGCTGGGGATAGACCTTGATATAGGCATAGAGGTCTTCCAGATTTTTCACAGGAAAATCATTGTTCACAACAAAGGTGATGGGTGCAGACCCAACAAGCCCAATGGGCGTGAAATCAGCCACGGCATCATAGCGGGCAACACCACGCTGTGAGGGCATCACATGCGTCGCTGTTTGCCCCATGATCAAAGTGTGGCCATCAGCGGCGGCATGAGCGGCAATCACTGCCCCCGTTGTTCCCCAATCGCCGGTGATGTTTTCTACAGTGACCGCAACGCCTAAGGCCTTGCCCAAAGGCTCCGCAATCAGGCGCGCCACCTGATCGGTGGCGCCCTGCTTGGCAAAGGGCACGATGAGTGTGATAGGCCGATTAAAAACAGCTTGAGGTGTTTCAGCTATTGCCGCTTCTGCAACACTCATCGGCACAAAGGCCGAAAGTGCTGCCGCACTGGCGGCGAACGTGAAGTTTCTACGTGTAACCATGGTTTTCACCTTTTTGAATGCGCACTATTGCGCACGAGGAAAGGTAAGAGCCATGGCGGTTCTCCACAAGGAGTTGCGGAAGGGAAATTTAACCACCTCTATACATTAAGCACTTCACGCAAAGCCGATTGTGAAACAGCAATCTGCGCTGTAACCCATATTCAGAATTTGTTGGTGTCGTCATTCCCGCGCAGGCGGGAATCTCTGTTGCACTCAAAACTGAGAGGCGCGTTTTCATGGGGCATGACGAAGTTGAGAGAAAAATTGCGATGAATTTTGGACTCTTTCGCGCTTCTGCGTCACTTTCGGCCCTTCTGGTTTTCGCAAACTTGGCTCAGGCCGAAACCCGCTATGGCTATCACCTCCACACATGGCCAAAATCCGGCTTCAATCACTTTACCCAGTTCCAGCAGCAGCTTAAAATCACGGGCGGAAAGGCTGGCCGCATCGATACCTATTGGCCGGGATATCAAAACGCCCCCCAAATTCCGTTCAATCCGAACGCATCTAAACTCAGCGATACCAGGTTCAAAACCTATCTGGCGGCGCGCGGCTATGGCGAAGATGGCGCACAGCTTTTTTCAGCCTATAGCGATCTGCATGATTCACTGGTGATCGGTGTGCGCCCGATCTTTAACTTCGGCGTGGTGCCGGAATGGGCCTGGCAGCCCGAAAGCCGTTTCAAAACCTGGACGTCTGGCAACAAGGGCGAATTCACTTATCAACCAACGTCAGAGCAAAGAAAAACCCTGCGGGAAAATTCGATGAACAACCCGAATTTGGTGGGCGAGTTCTTGAGCGATCTGGCCGTTTACATTGCCCGCAAACCAAATGGCATGGCCGTGCTGCAAAACCTAGGCGGCTGGGAAATTTTCAATGAAGTGGGCACCATGTATGGCAACGGAACGCCGCCAGAACCCGGCACCACTGACCCAGCAACCGCATGGACGCAACTGCCCTACACCGATTATCTGGCCGCCATTGATTCAACCATCGCCCTTCTTGGTGCCACCTATCAAAAACTTGGGCTGAAGAGTGGCCCACCGGTGATCGCACCCCCTGTTGGCGGCACCTATAATCCGGCCTTTTGGCAAGCTATTGCCGATTTTAAATCCAAATTCTCCAAAGGCGGCAAGCTGCCGCTGCAACAGGTGGGCCTTCACCCTTACGGCATGACTGTGCAAGCCTGGCTGGA
>JAGWUY010000355.1 GCA_028868255.1 Alphaproteobacteria bacterium
TGTCGTAAGGGTTTTTTCCGCCGCGCAAGCTGAAGCGAATAGGCACACCTTCAAGCCCGAAATCCTTGCGCAGGCCATTCATCAAATAGCGCACGTAAGTTTGTGGCAGCTTATCAAGCTGATTGCCAAATACTGCAAATGTGGGCGGGCGGGCATTTGCCTGTGTGGCGTAGCGGATTTTGATGCGACGGCCCGAAGGGGCCGGCGGGGCATTGCGCTGCACAGCCGCTTCCAGCCAGCGATTGAGCTTTGATGTAGAAACGCGCAAATTCCAGCGGCGATCCATTTCAATCACGGCTTTCATCATTTTATCGATGCCGCGACCTTGTCGCGATGACAGGGTGACGATAGGAAAGCCTTTAATATCGGGCAGAATGTTTTCGATAATGTCGTCGACCTTCTTCATCGCCGCAACTTTATCTTCCACCAAATCCCATTTGCTTAATGCCAGAACAATGGAGCGGCCTTCGCGCGAAACCAGATCACACAGCGTCAAATCCTGCTTTTCAATGCTCATCGACGCATCAACCAGCACCACCACACAATCGGCATAACGAATGGCGCGAAGTGCGTCGGTGACAGAAAGCTTTTCAAGCTTTTCCTTCACCTTGCCCTTGCGGCGAATGCCAGCTGTGTCCCACAGTTTGATTTCCCTGTTGCCGAATTTCCAATCGCTGGAAATCGCATCGCGCGTGATGCCCGCTTCTGGCCCGGTAAGCATGCGATCTTCGCCCAGCATGGTGTTGACCAAGGTCGATTTGCCTGCGTTCGGCTGGCCTATAATGGCAAGGCGCAAGCGCCGCTCCGGCTGGTCTGGCCCTTCATATTCGGGGTCATATTCAGCGGGCACGAATTCGGCGTCTTCATCAACGGCGGGCCGATTGGCCTCTTCATCAGCTTCCACCAAGGGGCGCACAACGTCATAGATATATTCCATGCCCTCGCCATGTTCACCCGAAATCGGCAAAGGCTCGCCAAAGCCCAATGAAAAGGCTTCAGAGATATTATTGGCCACCTGACGCGTTTCGGCCTTATTGGCCAAAACCGTGACGGGGCGGCCCAGCTTGCGAATCCGCTCTGCAAATTGCTCGTCAATCGGTGTCACACCGGCGCGCGCATCCATCACAAAAAAAATGTGATCGGATTGGCGCGCGGCCTCTTCCGACTGCAGGCTCATGCGCGCTTCAAGCGTGCCTTTCTTGGCGTCATCAAGGCCAGCCGTATCAAAAATGCGAAACTCCAAATCGCCCAACCGCGCCACACCTTCGCGCCGATCACGCGTGACACCTGGCTGATCATCCACCAGCGCAATTTTCTGCCCAATCAGGCGATTGAACAGCGTGGACTTGCCCACATTAGGCCGGCCCAAAATGGCAATGGTAACGGTCATTGCACCTGCTTTACGGCAGGGCATTTCTGCTTTTTGGATTTAGGTTTACAAGGCAACGGAGCAGCGGTGATTTGCGTGTCCACAGGTGGCGGTGCCTGGGTTTGCGTTTGCGTTTGCGCAAGATCTTGTGATTGCCCCTGCCCCATCACCATTGGGTCTTTGGCCGTCATCTGATCAGGCGGAATTACTTCTTCGCGTTTGCCAGCCAGCACCGTATCATCCGTTTGACCCGTCACTTTCTTCAAGGTGGAGCATCCGGCAACGGAAAGAGCCAACAGGACAAGCGCAGCGCAAGAAATAGCCTTCATCTGCAGAGCCTCATTTCTTGACTAAATTGGGGGTAATGAGCTGAATCATAATTTGCGC
>JAGWUY010000356.1 GCA_028868255.1 Alphaproteobacteria bacterium
TCCATCGACAAAGCGCGAATGGCATTGGCCATGGTGCGGGGGGCAACGGCGTGGTTCTCAGACATTTTGATCAATCCTGGTTTGAAACATGGCTATGTAGAACCTAGATAACAGCGGGGGCGGCGCTGTCAATTGGCGGATTTGGCGCTGTTGGCTAAGCTGTTTGGACGGTTTTGCTCTGACCAAGAATCAGTTATGCGAGGCAAAGACTTGTGCTAAAAGGAAATTTGCTATGGACTGGGCGATTTATGGCAAAGGGCAATAATGACTGAAATCAACAAACTCGATGCCGCATTCGCGCGCTTTGAAAGGGCCTTGGGCCAATTTGAAGTGGCGATGAAAGGCAATATTGATGAAACCCGTCGTTTGAAGACACTGGCGGATGATGCTGCCGTATTTCAACGCGATCAACAGCGCCTGCATAAGGAGCTGGATCAGGTGCGGGTCAAAGCTGCCGAGCTGGTGGATACATCAAAGCAGGCTGCGGGCAAAATTGATACAGCCATGGGGCGCATTCGCTCCGTGCTGCACTCCAACAGCGGAGCATAGACAATGGCAAATGTTGTCGTCACCGTTGCTGATCGCCCCTACACCATGCAATGCCCCGATGGGGAGGAAGACCATTTGCGTGAGCTGGCCTCATTGCTGGACACTGAAGTTTCACGGATCAAATCCAGCGTGGGCTCCATTGGTGATATCCGCCTGCTGGTGATGAGCGGCCTGATGGTGGCGGATCGCCTGAGCGAAGCCATCCACAAAATCGAAGCGCTGGAAGACCAGGTGCAAGGCCTGCGCGACAGCCGCAACCTGCTGCAGACGCAGATGAAGACGCTGGAAACCAATCTGACCACACAGCTGGATTTGGCGGCGAGCCGGATGGAGGCGCTGGCGAAGGCTGCGGCGGAGTAGGGAAGTCCGAAGCGTTTTTGGCGTATGACCCAATAAGATGTTGATTTGAAAAGCTATATCTGAGTTGGGGAAGCCAAATAGATTGCGAATATTGGTTACCCCACATCACCCGCTTCAGGCGCTTTTTTCTTGCCTGTTACCATGGCCTTCACCAGATTTTCTTTGTGGCGATAGCTGGCGAGGATCACGCCGCTTACGTGGCTCACGATCAACAGCACAGTTCCATAGGCGAAAACTGAATGGGTGATTTGCATCGTGTCGTCACCATACCACCTATCTGTCGTCATCAACCAACCTGTAGCGGTGGTTCCGGCAATGGCGGTGAGCAGGGCCAGCACCATCATGCCCCCAGCAGGGTTGTGGCCGATATAGCGGGCCTCATGGCCCTTCAGGATGTCAAAGAGGTAAGTGAGCGTGGTGCGGGGGCTGCGGATGAATTGCGCAAAGCGCGCATAGTGCGGGCCAGCGAAGCCCCAGATGATGCGAAATGCAATCAGGGCGGCAGCCACAAGCCCCACCCATTGATGGAAGTCACTGCGCCCGCTGGAGGTGAACCAAGCGGTTGCGAAACTTGCCACCAAGCTCCAATGAAAAATACGAACCAAGGGGTCCCAGACGCGCACGCCCCCATGCGCGCCTGAGATGGCTGTATCAGTTTGCGCCAGCTTCGGCATTGTCGAGCTTTACAAATGTTTCGGCGTTATAAGCTGCGTTGGCTTTCTTGCCTGAAGCGTCTTTGGCGTAAACTTCATAGCAGCCCTTTTCGACCTTGATCTTGGAAACGGTCAGACCTTCAGTCTTCAACTTGGCGATCAACTCTGCCTGTGGCTTAAACTT
>JAGWUY010000357.1 GCA_028868255.1 Alphaproteobacteria bacterium
AAAAATATGCGCAGGGCCAAAACTCGCGCAATATTGATTTGGCAGCCTATCTCACCACCCGCATGCCAGCAACTTTCGCCGCGATTACGCATGTGCTGCAAGAGATGGCCCGTATGAAGCCAGATTTTTCGCCAACCAACTTGGCCGATGTGGGGGCAGGGCCGGGCACAGCGAGTTGGGCCGCGCTTCATGTTTGGCCGCAAATCGCACACATAAAAATGATCGAGGCCGATAAGCGCTTTGCCGCTTTGGCGCAGCACATAGCGCAGAATGCAAATTTGACGGCACTCACCAATGCCACGATGATTGAAGACAAGCTGGCTAGCGCAAATGTGACGGCTGAGATGATTGTCGCTGCTTATGTATTCGCCGAGTTGCCGGAACACGAGGCCGCCGCTTCTGCGCTGAAACTTTGGGCACAGTCCGAAAATCTTTTGGTGATCATTGAGCCCGGCACGCCGCGCGGCTTTGCCCGAATTCGCTCGGCACGTGAAGCATTGTTGGGCGCAGGCGCAAATATTGTAGGCCCATGCACCCATGCCAAGGCCTGCCCGATGGCAGGGCAGGATTGGTGCCACTTCGCGGTGCGCCTGGCACGCAGCCGAGAACATATGCACGCCAAGCAGGCCACTGTGCCTTTTGAAGATGAAAATTTTGCCTGGGTCGCCGTATCGCGCGAAGTCACCATATTGCCCGAAGCGCGTATCATCAAACCGACGGAAACCAACAAATTTCAAATCTCAATGCCGCTGTGCAGCGCCGAAGGCCTGACCACGCGCGTGATTGCAACCCGCAACAAGGCGGCATACAAAATGGCCCGTAAAAAGGCCTGGGGCGATGCCGTGGGAGAAAGTGGAGAATGAACATGCCGGATATGACAGCGCTGAAACAGATAGCCCAAAACTATTTGGATATTCTGGTTGGGTGGCTTTCAAGCCCGCAGTTTTATGCGCAGGTAATTGCCATTGTTGTAGGTATTATAGTGGCGCGCGTTGCGGCCAAACAGGTGCTGGCTAAGCTGTGGCTGCTCAATACCGAGCCCCAAGATGGCAAATTTTTGCGTTACCGCAAGCTGCTTTATTCTTGCCGTGATCTGCTGCGCCCCGCACTAATTGTGGCGGTATTGGCGGCGGCGGCATCCATTTGCGATGCAGCCATTGGCTCTTCTTGGCTGGTACGCTTGGCTGGAACAGCAGCGATTATTTCGCTACTATATAACACCATTAACCGATTCATCACTCATCCCTTGATCAACGCTGCCGCGCGTTGGATTGGCATGCCTCTGGCTGCTATTTATATGTTTGGTCAGATGGACGCGCTGATCAATTGGTTGGATGGCTTGGCGCTTACCGCAGGTAATATTCGTATCTCTGCGCTGGCGTTGATCAAGGCGGCCGTATTTGGCGGCGCGTTGTTCTGGGCGGGCCGCGTATCGTCGAACGCAGGCCAAAAGGTGATCCGTGATCAACATTCGGTAGACATTCAAACCCGCGAGCTAGCAGCGAAAGCACTCGAATTCGGTGTATTCGCCATTGTTGCGTTATTGCTGATGAATGTGTTGGGGCTGGATTTAACCACGCTGGCAGTTCTGTCTGGTGGCTTGGGTGTTGGGCTGGGCATTGGCCTGCAATCTATCGCCTCAAACTTTATTTCTGGCGTTATCATCTTGCTTGAACGATCACTGAAAGTAGGCGACTACATCGAACTTGAAGACGGCCGCGTTGGCACGTTGACTGACATCAAC
>JAGWUY010000082.1 GCA_028868255.1 Alphaproteobacteria bacterium
CCACTGGCGAGGCCGTTTGAAAATAGGTGATCAATGCAGGGTCATTGGCCAGCTTTTGATAGGCCTTAAATGACAATTTGGCGATGTCTTCCACTGCCGCCTGATGTTCAAGGTTCAGGCGTTGCTCGCCGTCTTGCGTTGATTTCAAACTGTGCAGCAAAACTGCGGAGGTGAGCGTTTCAAGATTAATCAGGGCGGTGCCGCGATTGGCGAATTTTGAGGATACGACTTCACCTTGTTCGGTTACGCGCATTTTGCCGCCCACAGTGCCAGCAGGTTGGGCCGCCACTGCGCGACCGGCAGGTGCGCCGCCGCGGCTCACCGAACCGCCACGGCCATGGAAGAATGAAATATTTACGCCTGCATTTTTTCCCGCGCGGATCAGGCGGCGCTGGGCTTCAAACAGTTCAAAATTGGCGGTGAAAAAGCCACCATCTTTGTTCGAGTCGGAATAGCCCAACATCACCTCTTGCGTGCCACCACTTGCAGCGACAGATTGTCGAACGACGGCATTTGAAAGCAATGTCTTCATAATGTCGGGGCCAGCACGCAAATCCTCAATCGTTTCAAACAGGGGCACGATGCGAATGCGGCACGTTTTGGCGCTGGCAGCATCGCTGAACAGGCCGCAATATTTGGCCAAAAGATAGAGGCCCAATACATCATCGCCACTTTGTGTCATCGACAAAATGAACGTGCCGATGGCTTTGGGGTCTGGCCCATCTAAAGTCTCGCGGATAAGATGCAGCAAACCCAAAAGCTCTTGTGCTTCTTCAGTTACATCGCGGAACTGCGGCACAAAGCCCATGGGCTTGGCAAGTTCGTTGGCGATCCATGCGCTCCAAGCTGGGGTGTGTATTTCGGGCGGTGGCTCCTGCGAAACCGGATTCATCTTGTGCCAGATTTCGGTGATCACACGGTTGATCACCGTGGTGTTTTGGCGAATGTCCAGTGAAGCCGTGCGGAAGCCAAAAATTTCGGCCTCCCACCGCACAGGCCGCACCAGTGACGTGGCCAAGTTCGCGGCCTTCATTTCAGACAGTGTGGCTTCGACAAAATGCAACAAGCCTATCAGCTCATCCACATTGGCAAAGGGCTTTGACGCTGATGTTGTGAATGTGCCAGCGAGGCGCAGGCGCAGCGCGCTGAAAAATTGGCGAAACAGTTCTGCCGGGTTGCGGGCTTGCAGTTCAACGCCCGGCCCGCTCAATTCCAATTGCTTTGCAAGTTCGGCAGTGAAGGATTCTGGGATGGGCATTTCAGACGAACTTATGGATATGAATTCAGCCAAATCTTTCAGCTTCAAATCCAAGCGTTTTACCGCAGCTGCGGCGCTGGTGGCCAAAGCTTTGCGCGTGGTGGCCACGGTGACAAAAGGGTTGCCATCACGATCGCCGCCAATCCAGCTGGAATATTTTAGTGGCGGTGTGATATGCGCCGTCATTTCAGGGTAGTGGCGCAGCAAGGCCGATTGAATCACATCACACAGCGCTGTGGTGCGATCAAACAAGGCATCTCTGAAAAAATGCAAGCCCCAAGCCACTTCACTTTCCACCGTAGGCTTTTCGATGCGAATTTCGCCCGTCATCCACAGCAGATCAATCTCATTACGCAGTTGCCCCAATAGCGCGTCACGCTCGCGCGGGGTCCAGCGCGGGCTTTCAAGCTCATAGAGCTTCAAATAAATGCGGCGGTGAATTTCAAGAACGGTCACGCGCTTGGCTTCGGTCGGGTGGGCAGTGATGGTGGGGCCGATGTCGAGAACTTTCAAAACTGCCTGAACGGCCTGTGCCGTCACACCCAGCTTCGCAGCTTCGGCCAAGGCTTGGCTGATGGACCCCAACACTTCATCCGGCCCCGATTGCTTTTCGATGTTGCGGCGATTGCGGATTGTGGCGTTTTCTTCGGCAATGTTCATCAGTTGCAACCAAATGCCGATGGCTTGCAAAGCATGTTCGACCAGATGGCCTGGAATGGTGGCGGCAGCTTCTGGACTGTCCAGAATCGGCAGCACTTCAGGCTCACGCGCTTTGATCACCTGGCGCAGCTGGTTGCGCAACATGGCGGTGATTTCTTCGATATAGCCTGTCTCTTCTGGCACAATCTTGGTCAACTGATTCATAAATCCCTCGTGTTTGAGGATCGCTCCTCAAAAATTCAGGTGATTTGTGCGCTGCACCATGAGCGGAGTCAAGTCATACTGATTGGAAAGTGGGGTTTGCAGTTCATAAGCCCAGCCGCTAAGGAGCGGCCATGTTATTGATCAATGATTTGACCTATCGGATCGGCGGGCGGGTTTTGCTCGACGGGGCTTCTGCATCACTGCCTACGGGCCATAAAGTGGGGCTTGTTGGGCGCAATGGAACGGGCAAGTCCACTCTTCTCAAATTGATCCTGGGTGATCTGGCGCCCGAATCTGGCGGGGCTTCGATCCCGCGCAATGCGCGCATCGGCACCGTGGCGCAAGAAGCGCCGGGCGGAAAAGAAACGTTGCTTGACGTGGTGATGGCCGGCGATGTGGAGCGCACCCAGCTTTTGGCGGAAGCCGAAACCGCGACTGACCCCACACGCATCGCCGAAATTCAGGTGCGCCTCGCAGATATTGATGCCTATTCGGCAGAGGCGCGCGCGGCGGTGATTCTTGCGGGCCTTGGCTTTACTGAAGCTGTAATGAATGGCCCCTGCTCGGCCCTCTCTGGTGGCTGGCGCATGCGTGTTGCTTTGGCCGCCGCGCTGTTTGGCGCGCCTGATGTGTTGCTGCTCGATGAACCCACCAACTATCTCGATCTTGAAGGCACCATCTGGCTGCAAAGCTATATCCGCGACTATCCGCACACCATTCTACTGGTCAGCCACGACCGCGATCTTTTGAATGTGTCTGTCGACGCCATTCTGCATCTCGATCAATTCAAGCTTACGCTTTATCAGGGCAACTACGATAATTTTGAGCGTCAGCGCCGTGAGAAACAGGCGCTGAACCAGAAGATGAAAAAGAAGCAAGATGACCAGCGCGCGCATATGCAGGCGTTTGTTGATCGCTTCAAAGCCAAGGCTTCCAAAGCCCGTCAGGCGCAAAGCCGCATGAAGGCCTTGGCCAAGCTGGAACCTATCGCCGATATGGTGGAAGGCGCAGTGGCCCCTTTCATTTTCCCTAACCCGGAAAAGGCCATTGCTCCACCACTTGTGGCTTGGGACAAGGCGGCCGTAGGCTATGGCGATAACCCTCCCGTGCTCAAAAACATCACCCTGCGCATGGACCCAGATGAGCGCATCGCTTTGCTCGGCTCCAATGGCAACGGCAAATCGACTTTTGCCAAATTGCTGTGCGGCAAGTTGAAGCCGATGTTGGGCGAGATGAATCACCCGGCGCGTTTGTCGATTGGTTATTTCGCGCAGCACCAGCTGGACGAACTTACGGAAGATCGCACCCCATTTGAATATATTTCCGAGTTGATGCCGGATGAGCCTGTGGCCAGGCGGCGGGCGCGGCTGGGGGCTGTGGGTTTTGGTGCAACGCTCGCCGATTCAAAATGTTCGGTGCTTTCTGGGGGTGAAAAAGCGCGGCTGTTGTTTTTCCTCGCCACCTATCATGCGCCGCATGTTTTGGTGATGGACGAACCCACAAACCATTTGGATATCGACAGCCGCGAAGCCTTGATTCACGCCATCAATGAATATGAAGGTGCGGTGGTGCTGATCAGCCATGACCGCCACATCATTGAAACCTGCGTTGATCAGCTGTGGTTGGTGCATGGCGGCACGGTGAAGGCGTTCGAAGGTGATATGGATGAATACACTGACCTGGTGTTGGGCCGTGCGCGCGCTGTGAAAAAAGTGGAAAAGGCCGCCGCCGTCGCCGCTGCACCAAAGAAGCCCCGCATGAGTGCGCAGGATTTGAAAAAGAAAACCCAAGAGTTCGACATCAAGATCATGAAGACGCGCGACAAGCTGACGGTGCTTGACCAGGTGTTGGCGGATCATACAATTTATGTCGAAGAGCCTCAAAAAGCCGCTGACTATGGCAAGTTACGTGTAAAACTTGCCAAAGAACTTGATGAACTTGAAACCCAATGGCTGGAACTGAGCGAGATGGATGCCCATGGCTGAGGCGACAATGCTTGATCTAACGCGGAGCTGGGTGGGGTATCTCTGCGCTGGGATTTTTGTTTTGTCTTATGTGCTGGTGATTTTTGAGGAACGCTTGCATCTCAAAAAATCAAAGCCGGTGTTGTTGGCCGCAGGGCTGATTTGGGCGATCATTGGATATTATTTTTCTAAGATTGGCCAGAGTGCCGTGGCCTCGCGTGTGGCCAGTGAAATCATTGGTGAATTTGGCCAATTGTTTTTGTTTTTACTGGTCTCTATCGCCTATGTGAACGTGCTTGAAGAGCGCCGCATGTTTGATTGGCTGCGCAACAAGCTGAGTGGGTTGGGCATTTCTTACGTCCAACTTTATTGGTTACTTGGCGCTTTCACATTCTTTCTATCGTCGGTGTTAGCCAATATGACCACCGCCCTCGTGATGGGGGCTGTGACCTTGGCTGTGGGCAAAAAAACGCCTGCGTTTGTAACGCTCACTTGTATTTCAATCATCGTTGCTTCCAACGCGGGTGGGGCTTTCAGCCCCTTTGGCGACACCACAACGCTGATGGTGTGGCAACAAGGCAAGCTTAGATTCTCGGAATTCTTTGCCCTGTTCTTGCCTTCGCTGATCAATTGGGTGATCCCTGCTTTCCTTATGCAATTCGCGATCCCGAAGGGAATGACAGAGCCAGAACGCGAGGCAGTGGCTCTGAAGCCAGGAGCATGGGTGATCTCGACCCTCTTTGCCATCACTGTTGTTGTGGCAGTGATTTTCCAGAATAGTTTTGGCTTGCAGCCAGCACTGGGTATGATGCTGGGGCTGGGGCTGTTGCAAGCCTATGCATACGCTCTCACGTTCAAGGGAAAACGCCGCAACAATTCTGACATGGTGCTTGATTCATTTTCTGAAATTGGGCGCATAGAGTGGGACACAATGCTGTTCTTCTTTGGCGTCATGTTTTCTGTTGCAGGCCTCAGCGCCTTGGGGTGGTTGGCGCTGGCCAATACCACACTTTATGGAGGATTTGGTCCGACTGTTGCGAATACGGCACTTGGAATCATTTCCGCAGTGTTGGACAATATTCCGGTGATGTTTGCAGTATTGTCAATGAACCCGCAAATGGATCATGCGCAGTGGTTGCTGATCACTTTGACTGCTGGCACGGGCGGCAGTTTGTTGGCAATTGGCTCTCCTGCAGGAGTGGCGTTGATGGGGCTTGCACCAAAACACTACACGTTCATGAGTCATTTGAAATGGAGTTGGGCCATCGCGCTCGGTTATGCTGCAGCCATCGCCGCGCACTTGATTATGAGTTAAGGCCTGTTTTTGCATTGCCGAATCTGCAAAGATGACGTGTGGCATAGTTGCTGGAGATTTTTCGTGATGCGCATTGTATTCGCCCTGAATGTGGCAATTACCAGCTTAACATTTGCGCCTTTGGCATGGGCAGATGCGAAAGATGACCTTGTGATAGCGTGCGATAAATTGGCCGCAAGCCCAGAAGACGCAACCCGGCCCAAAGGGATTTCGGGACTCAAAATATCTGAAATCGATGGCGATGCCGCGGTGAAGGCGTGTCAAGCAGCCCAAAATGCCATTCCGGATAATGCCCGCGTAGCATTCGAATTTGCGCGTGCCCTTTCTGCTGCTAAAGCCGATCCGTCATTGATTTTTTCTCTCACGTTGAACGCCGCAAATATGGGCCACTTGGTGGCTATGAACAATGTGGGTGCAGCATTGAATTACGGCAAAGGCACCGTAAAGAATGAAGCGGAAGCCACCAAGTGGTTTCAAAAAGCGGCCACTGCGCCCAGCCCGCCGCGCATTGCACTTTATAATTATGGCTGGCAGTTGACGCATGGCTTGGGAACCCCAGTGGACTTGGCGGCAGGCAATGACTACATTTGCCGTGCCGCGGAAGCTGGCTATGTGCCTGCGATGGCGAGCTGTGGTTCAGCGCTTTATTTCGGCCAAGGACTAAAGCAAAACCTAGTGACTGCTGTGAAGTGGTTTCAAGCAGGCGCTGATGCGGGAGATTCATTGTCGCAGTATAACTTAGGCGTTGCCTATGATCACGGCGAGGGAGTTGCGCGCGATTATGCCAAGGCTGTGCAGTATTACCAACTTGCCGCTGACCAAGGTTACCCCAGTGCTTGGCTTAATCTCGGTTTGCTTTATGAGTTTGGCAGGGGCGTTTCAGCTGATACTAAAAGGGCGTTCGAGCTTTACAGGAAAGCGGCGGAACAAAACATTCCAGAAGCCCAAGCCAATCTTGGTGACATGTATAGAAAGGGCCAAGGTGTTGCCCAAGATTATGCACAAGCCCTATCCTGGTATCAGAAAGCGGCTGATCAGAATTTTTCGCGTGCCATCACTGAATTGGGCTTGCTCTATGACAGCGGATTAGGGGTTGCAAAAGACGAGACAAAGGCGGCGCTGCTGTACGAAAAATCGGCAGGTCTTGGTGATGTCGATGGAATGAACAATCTGGCTGTAGATATGTTAAGTGGCACAGGCCGCCCCAAGGATGTAAAAGCCGGGGTTGCACTGCTTGAAAAGGCTGTCGCCGCTGGAGGGGCGCGCGCTGCCTATAATCTTGCCGGGCACTATGACCGTGGCGATATTGTTGAGCGCAACACTGAAAAATCCGCCTCGCTTTATTTAAAAGCAATTGCAGGCAAAAACCCTGATGCCGTGCAATTCCTGATCACAGAAAAGGCCGCAAAATTGAGCGCCGAAACGGCAGATGCCATACAAAAGCAACTCATATCGCGCGGACAAAAATTCGAAGTATTGAAGGGTAAATTAGCGCCTGAGGCCATAGCGGCTTTGGCAGCGCTGGCAAAAGGCTGATGATTTCGATTTCAGCACCACGATTTGAACCACACCGCAACGCTCGCCGATAAAGGTGATGCTGGGCGATCTTTAAAGTTGATAGCCCTCCTCCAGTGCTGTCGATAGGCACTCACAAAAGGCCTTGTCATCTGACCCGGTCAAAAGGTGATATTTCGTTTTTCTGCGTTTGTCATTTTGCGGCTTGGTCAATCCATTTGCCGTTTTCGTTTTGACGCCAATAGCTCACCGTATGGCCGTCAGCCTTGTGGCGTTTCCATTCGGCACGCATGGCCGCCAAGGCTTGCTCATCGTTGCCATCGAACATGAACATGGCACGCGAAAGCATTGAAATATCTTGAGGAACTGCACCATGCACTAAGAGGCGCATTTTCGCATCGTTGGGCGTGTCGCTGCCTGTGGTGAGCCAAATGGCTTGCACCTCTTCTTGCCCATCGCCTTCAAAGCCATGGGGCAAAAAAGCCACATCTTCCGCCGCCCATAACAGGTCTGACAGTTTGGTCACATTTTCGGTGGTGGTGGTTTCTATCACCATGGGTGTGCCGCGCTCCACTGCCATTGAAACGATGCGCGGCAACACATGTTCTAACGGTTGCTTTTCGAGATGATAGAACCAAACGTCTGCCATGTTATTTTTCGTAGTGATCTGCCACCAGCTTATTCAGCAGGCGCACACCCCAGCCTGAGCCCCAGCTTTGATTGATAGCTGATTTTTCGGCGTCCATCGCTGTGCCGGCCACATCCAAATGCGCCCATGGAACTTTATTGACAAAGCGTTGCAGAAATTGCGCGGCAGTGATGGAACCTGCGAAGCGGCCACCAATATTTTTCATATCAGCAATATCGCTGTCGATCATCTTGTCATAAGCCGGCGTCAAAGGCATGCGCCAGACTTTTTCACCTGTGGCATAGCCTGCCTCGGAAATGCGCGAGGCCAGTTCGTCATTGTTTGAGAACAAGCCTGCATGTTCTTTGCCCAAGGCCACGAGAATGGCACCTGTGAGGGTGGCCAGATTGATCATGAATTTAGGCTTATATTTATCCTGCACATACCACAGCACATCGGCCAATACGAGGCGGCCTTCGGCATCGGTATTGAGGACGGCAATGGTTTGGCCAGACATGGATTTCACCACATCACCGGGGCGCTGGGCGTTACCGTCAATGGCGTTTTCAACCAGTCCAATGGCGCCAACCACATTGACTTTTGCTTTGCGCTTGGCCAGCGCCAGCATCAGGCCCGTGACACAGGCTGCCCCGCCCATATCCCCCTTCATGTCTTCCATGCCAGCAGCAGGTTTGATTGAAATGCCGCCGGTATCAAAGGTTACGCCCTTGCCCACAAAGGCCACGGGTTGATCGCCCTTTTTGCCGCCCTCCCAATGCATCACCACCATGCGTGCTTCAAAGGGTGAGCCTTGAGCAACACCCAGCAATGCGCCCATGCCCAGCTTTTTCATCTGCGCTGGCGAGAGGATTTCGATCTTCACACCTGCTTTGGCCAATTGCTTGGCGCGTGATGCAAATTCAGCTGGATAGAGAATATTGGCAGGTTCATTCACCAGGTCGCGCGCAAAGTGATTGCCTTCGCGGATTGCTGCGAATGGCGCAAATGCGGCTTTGGCTTTGTCTGGTGCGGACACATGGATGGTGAGGCTTTCCAGCACTTTGGCCTTTTCTGGCTTTTTGGATTTGTAACCATCGAAACTGTAAACGCGCAACGATGCGCCTGATGCGATGAGCGCTGCCATTTCAGCTTCTGAGATGCCCTCTTGGGGCACGGCGGCTATGGCGGCGAAGGTGGCTTTGGCTCCCTGCAATGCGCCGGCAATGGTGCCGCCCAGCATTTCAGCATCTAGCGGAGTGATCGAATCAGCTTTGCCCAAGCCCACCACCAGCACCCGGGCATAATCACCACAGGCCAGGCAATCGACAATTTGGTCTTTCTTGCCTTCAAAATTGGCGGCTTTAATTGCTTTAGAAAGCTGGCCTTTGCTGGCTTTATCCACCGATTGAGCGGGGCCTGTGAGTTTGCCACTTTCAGTGGCGAAGACAACGAGCACACCGGTTTTCGGCAAAGCGGCACTGGCAAAAGCTATTTTCATTGGAGAATCCCTGATTTGCGAAGAAACATGTCCATAGCTTG
>JAGWUY010000358.1 GCA_028868255.1 Alphaproteobacteria bacterium
TTGGCGCTTCGGTCACCGTATCCATGGCGGCAGAGATAATCGGAATGGAAAGCGAAATTGCTTTGGTCAATTGTGTGCGGGTCGAAACATCAACTGGCAACACGGATGACGCGCCTGGCTTCATCAGCACGTCATCAAAGGTCAAATACTCAGGAAATTCGCGGGCCATGTGCCAACCTCATAAAATGCGTCAGGATTCGACTGGTTGACGGCTGCCCTTAACACCCGTGCGACGGGGAAAGCAAGGGGCAGAAATTATCCCCGAAATCCAATCGCCAACACAAATAGCTCTGCAGAACCATCGCGGCTGGCCATGGGTTTCACATGCATGACCTTGGTGAAATCCTTTTTCATCAATGTCAGCAATTGCCCTTCCGTGCCGCCACGCAAAACCTTGGCCAAATAAGTGCCGCCGGGTTTCAAAATAGAGCGCGCAAAATCATAACCCGCTTCCGCCAACGCCACGATGTTGATGTGATCTGTCTGCTTGTGGCCCGTGGCATGGGCGGCCATGTCGGAGAGAACACAATCGGCCTTTTCGCCACCCAGCGCATCAATCAGCACCTGTGGGGCATCTTCATCATAGAAATCCTTTTTGAAAATGATCACCGAAGCAATGGGGTCAACGGTGTGCATGTCGATGGCCACAACCTTGCCTTTACCGTCTTCGGCTTTCACGCGCTGCGCTGCCACCTGGCTCCAGCCACCGGGGGCTGCACCCAAATCAACCACCCGCCCACCAGGCTTGAGGAATTTGTATTTGTCATCAATCTCAATCAGCTTGAAGGCGGCACGCGAACGATAGCCAAGGCGCTTTGCCTCATGCACGTAAGGATCATTCAGTTGGCGCTCGAGCCAGATTTTTTGGCTGGCGGTGCGGCCCTTTCCGGTTTTCACCCGCACCTTTAACGTTTTGCCTGTGGGCTTGCTGCCCATGCCTGGCCTGCTCATGCCGCGCGCCCCTTTTTATTATCCGCAGCAATCATCTGCATCAAAATGCCTTCGCGAAGTCCACGGTCTGCCACACGAATGCGGGGTGCCGGAAACGCATTGCGAATTTCTTCCAAGATCGCACATCCCGCCAAAACCAGATCAGCGCGCTCGCGACCAATGCAACCGTTGGCCATCCGCTCGTCGTAAGACATGGCCAAAAGCCGCGCCGTCACATCGCCAGCGCCCTGATTATCCAGCCAGCAGCCATCTACCTTGGAGCGGTCATAGTGCCGAAGGCCCAAATGCACCCCAGCAATGGTTGTCACCGTGCCGGATGTTCCGAGAAGATGGGAAGGCACGGCCCCTTCGCCAAATTGCGCGGCAACCTTGGCCACAAAAGGCATCATCAAATCTTTCACATGGGCGCGCATTGCCGCAAATGTTTCTGGCGAAACTTCGCGCCCACCATCATGGCGCTCGGACAAGGTTACAACCCCTGCCGCCAGTGAAATCCACGCCCTTAGTTCATAATTTTCACCTTCGCGCTGCATCCACATCACTTCGGTGGATCCGCCACCAATGTCAAAGATCACAGCACTCGAGGCTTTTTCATCAATAAGCGGCTCAGCACCTGACGCTGCAAGTCGCGCTTCCGTTTCGCGGTCAATCACTTCGAGCGTCAGCCCGGTTTCAACTTCAACCCGTTCGATGAAAGCAGCACCATTGGCTGCCAAACGGCAGGCCTCAGTGGCAATCAAGCGGCTTCTGCCCACTTTGTGCCATTTGAGCT
>JAGWUY010000083.1 GCA_028868255.1 Alphaproteobacteria bacterium
CACAGCCATGGCTTCACCGTGGATTTTGTTGATGCGGCCGCGCGTGATACCTATTTGCCCCACCCCGCGCATCAGAAACTGGGCGCAATGATTGTGGCTGCGGCCCAAGGCGGCGTGGATGGTATCACTGTGGTCGATTGGGAAGTCTGAGGCTGCACAGCTGACCTCTTCATACTCAACATCCTGGTACTTTCCCTGCAACGTCGTCTTCGTGAGCTTGCAAGACTTGTTGTTGGAGGAAAGCAGATTTTGAACCCAATGGTGGAGTATGGCGACATCAAGCAGGGTCACCGCGCGGTGTCAATACTTATTTTGCTATTATGCGAATGCAATCTTAAATCACCAAATCAAGTTGCGCCCCATCTGCCAAATTGGCATTGTCTGGCAAATGCAACACGAGTGACATCTATGATCAGACACAGCGCCGTTTTTCGCCTCAAGCACCCCGCTGGTTCGTCTGCGGAAGCTGATTTTTTACATGCATTGCGCAAGCTGAAAGCCATTCCCAGCGTTGAGCAATTTGACGTGTTGCGGCAGGTGAGCCCCAAATGTGAGTTCACTTTTGCAGTATTCATGGAATTTGCCGATCAGGCGGCATATGATTTTTACAATGCCCACCCCGATCATGTGGCCTTCGTGCAGGGGCGGTGGATTCCTGAAGTGGCGGCCTTCACTGAAATCGATTACGTTCCCCTGCCTTGACTATCAGAGCCCTAACCGCGCGCCACTTTTTCAGCGAGGTCGTTGTTGAGCAGCATGGCCAGCGCGTTTCGTAAATCATCGCTTTTGGCCAAGGCCTTGTTTAACTCTGCATGTGACCAGGTGACATAAACGGATTGCGGGGCCACATGCACAGTGGCGGTTGCTGGCTTCTGGCGCAGGAAAGCCAGCTCGCCAATGAAGACGGCGGGCTCGGCAACAATGGTGCGGCCCGATTTATTAATCTCAACCTTGCCATCTAAAACATAGTGTAACTGATCAAGCTCTTTGCCTTCTTCCGTCAGGCGCTGACGCTCCGCAGTCTTGGTCCATTTGCCAATTTGCATCAGTTTGCGAAATTGGCCGGGGCTTAAGCCGCGCAGATTGCGAAACAGGTTCATCTCATCGTCATTGTGAGCGCTCATGCGGCTGTCGCGGACAATCAAGCCAATCATGAAAAAATTGATCAGCACATTGAGGCCAGACCAGAACATGGCCTCCCATAGCGGTCTTTCCGGCGCCATGAAGTAATAGACCACGTAAAGCAGATCGCCCGCAATGGCAAAAACGCGAAGGTAAATCTGGTTGCGAAATGTGAAACAAACCAAATAGCAAATGGCCGCAATGTGAACGACATTTTGCCACGCAAGAATAGACTGCATGTTGTTTACTGCCCTTAGCCCCGATAAAACTTAGCGCAAGTTGTAAAATTTTTGCAAGTGCGCCTTGCTCGTTGTTGTGCTTGCGCTTGTTCCATAGCTGGTGTTCATTGGCTTCTCTCAGGGAGATGATCACATGGACTATCGCAATCTCGGCGCTTCGGGCCTTAAAGTTTCATTGCACACGCTAGGCACCATGAATTTTTCGGGCGAAGGTTTTTTCAACATGGCTGGTAGTCTGGATATGAAGGCGGCAACCCGCATCGTTGATATTGCTGTCGAGCATGGTGTCAATTTGTTTGACACTTCCAATGCCTATACCACCGGCAAATCCGAGGTGGCGCTTGGGGCAATTCTGAAAGGCCGGTCCGACCAGTTGATGGTGGGCACCAAAGTGCGTTTTGGCATGGGCAAAGGCCCCAATGAACAAGGCCTTTCACGCTTTCACATCATTCACGAGTGCGAGGCAAGTTTGAAGCGGCTGGGCCGCGACCATATTGATATTTATTTTATGCATGAGTGGGATGGGCAAACGCCTGTGGATGAAACGCTGGAAGCACTGAACACTCTGGTGACCCAAGGTAAGGTGCGCTACCTCGGTTGTTCCAATTTTTCCGGCTGGCACATTATGAAATATCTGATGGCGGCGGTGAGCCACAATTTTCAGAAATTGGTGGTGCAGCAAATTCATTACACCATTGAATCCCGCGACGCAGAATTTGAACTTTTGCCAATTGCACTCGATCAAGGTGTGGGCATTCAGGTGTGGAGCCCGATTGCGGGCGGGCTTCTGTCCGGCAAGTTTCGTCGCGGGGTGACACCAGAACAATCGCGCCATATTTCCGGTTGGTCGGAACCACCCATCCGTGATCAAGAGCGGCTGTTCCGTATCATTGATGCGCTGGTTGAGGTGGGCGAGGCGCATGGCGTTTCAGCCGCACAGGTGGCCTTGGCTTGGCTCGCCACTCGGCCCGGCGTTTGCTCTCTTGTGATAGGCGCGCGCAATGAAGCCCAGCTTCTCGATAGTCTGGCTTCGGCTTCACTTATGCTGTCACCTGCAGATTTGCAGAAACTTGATGAGGTGAGTTTGCAACCATTGCTCTATCCCTATTGGCACCAGCGCAATTCCGTTGCGGAGCGGCTTTCGACGGCTGATCTTTCCTTGCACACGTCTCACATGAAGGCGCGTGAGCCCCGCATGTGAGATGAGTGCTATCTTGACAGTTCGGTTGTTGCAGCAGAAACTTTGACCTTTCGGTCAAAACAACAGGCAGGCCCATGACATCCAAAACCAATCTCACCATCAACGCGCAACGCCTTTGGGACTCGTTGATGGAAACGGCGCAATTTGGCGGCACGCCCAAGGGCGGTATCAAGCGCCTTAGTGTCTCTGATGAAGACAAGCGGGTGCGCGATTGGTTCAGGGCGGAGTGTGAAAAACTGGGCTGCACGGTAGAGGTGGATGAGGTGGGCAATATGTTTGCCACGCGCCCCGGCAAGCGCAGTGATATTGCCCCCATCGCCATGGGATCGCATCTCGACACCCAGCCCACAGGTGGCAAGTTTGATGGTGTGCTTGGTGTGCTGGGGGCGCTGGAAGCGATGCGGACGCTGGTGGATATGGAATATCAAACCAATGCGCCGATAATGATTGTGAACTGGACGAATGAAGAAGGTTCGCGCTTCGCGCCGGCCATGCTGTGTTCTGGGGTTTATGCGGGTGTGTTCACACCGGAATTTGCTTACTCACGCGAAGATCGTGCAGGCATCAAGCTGGGCGATGAGCTGACCCGTATTGGATATAAGGGTACGCATAAGGCCGGAGCGATCAAATTTTCGGCGATGTTTGAGTTGCACATCGAGCAGGGGCCCATCCTTGAAGCCGAAGCCAAGATGATTGGTGTGGTGACAGGTGTTCAAGGTATGCGCTGGTATGAGGTGACGGTGACAGGCCAGGAAAGCCATACGGGCGCAACACCCATGAGCTTGCGCAAAAATGCGCTGCTGGCTTCCGCACGGATGATAGATGCCATTGACGCTGTGGGTATGACGCATCTGCCGGGTGTGGCTTCAGTTGGCCTTATTGAAAATCGACCAAACAGCCGCAACGTCGTGCCGGGTGAAGTGTTCTTCACCGTGGATTTGCGTCACCCAGATGAGAAGGTTCTGGACAAGATGGAAACGGCTTTCCGTGCGGCGTTGCCCAAAATTGCCGCTGATACCAAAGTGACCTTTGAAGAAAAATGCATCTGGAAATCACCCGCCGTGAAATTTGCGCCGGAGCTGATTGACTGCGTGCGCAACGGTGCCAAGCAGGCGGGGTTCACCTCGCGCGAGATGGCCTCAGGCGCTGGGCATGATGCGGCCTATATTGCGCGGGTTGCCCCTACCACCATGATTTTTGTGCCATGTTTGGGCGGTATTTCGCACAATGAAGCCGAGTCTACTACACTGGAGGAATGTGGTGCGGGTTCGCAAGTGTTGCTTAATGCCGTGCTGGCGCATGACACCACTCTGGCATGAAGAATGATCTGGCGGGGCGAGCAAAAGAGATCGCGCTGAAGTTAACTTCTTGGCCGTCGATCACAGGCACTGCGGATGAAGCGGGTTTTGCTGAGAAACTGACTGACTTGCTCAAGGGTTTCGATCACGTTTGGACGGAGAAGATTGCGGGCGATGCTGCGCGGCGCAGTAATGTGTTTGCAATCAAGCGCGGGCGGTCGCCCAAGACTATCGTGCTGACGGGGCATTTTGATGTGGTCTCGATTGAGGATTTTGGTGTGCTCAAACATCTTGCCTTTGACTGCGAGATATTGCTTCCTGCTTTGATTTCAAAACTAAGAGCCACGGGTGAAAATGCTGGTGCGCTCACTGATTTTGAATCGGGTGATTTTCTACCAGGGCGCGGTCTTCTCGACATGAAGGCAGGGCTGGCTGCGGGTATAGCGGCAATCGAGTCTTACAAGGGTGATGCCACGCTGCTTTTTGTCGCCGTGTCGGATGAGGAGGAGCGCTCAGCGGGTGCGCGCGCGGCGGCTCCGCTGCTCAAATCCATTGCGGCGGAACACAAGCTGGATATTCAGCTTGTCGTTAACCTCGATGCGATCTCGGATCAAGGCGATGGTTCGTCGGGCCGCGTCATCACTTACGGTTCGATTGGCAAGCAGCTCATCACAGCTTTTGTGGTGGGCAAGCAAACCCATGCAGGCTATCCGCAGGATGGGGTGAATGCGGCTTATGTCGCGGCGGAGTTGGTGACGGAATTTGAACTGGCCAAGGATTTATCTGAAACAACAGGAGCGGAGGTGGCGGCTCCGCCAACGGCGCTTTATGCCAAGGATTTGAAACAGGGCTATAACGTCACCACGCCTGCGCAAACCTTTGTCTATTGGAACACGATGCAGCATCAGCGTTCGCCGGATCAGGTTTTTGAACTGATCATGGCGCATGCGCGCCGCGCCGTTGACCGTGCTGCGCAGCGCACCGGCCACGCCATCGATCTCATCACTTATGCCGCGCTTGAAACGCTCGCTGGCAGAAAGCCAAGCCCCCGGGATGCAAGGCTTGATTTGCCGGAGCAATCGCGCCTTGCCACTCTGGAAATCGTGGAGGCAGTTCATCTGGCCAATCCCACGGTTATCATCGGCTTTGGCTCGATCCCCTATCCAGCCGTTTTGATGCGAGATCAAAAGTTGCGCGCGACAATTGAACAGGCCGTGCTGCCTTTTGGCATTGGTTCCGTCAATTATTTCGCAGGCATTTCGGATATGAGTTTCTTTGGTGAGGCGTCGGGTGATCTATCACTGGTGGCGGCCAACGCACCGATTTGGGGCACAGGGTTCACCATGCCCGATGCAGCGGGTTATCCCTGTATCAATCTTGGGCCCTGGGGTCGCGATTACCACCAACGGCTCGAAAGGCTGCACGCGCCATATGCCTTTGAAGTTTTGCCGCGCGCCCTTTTGGCGGTGATTGAAGCCGTGGTCAAGTTGGGCTAACAGGCCCCATCTTTTTCAAACAGGAGAGACGAGATGACAATCAAGCGGATCGGTGTTGGCAAGCGCATGAGCGCCTGCGTGGTTTATGGCGGGGTTGCTCGCACGGCTGGCTTTGTGGCGGAAGCGGCAGCTGGCAAATCCTTCAAAGAACAGACAGCTGATATTTTGGCGCAGATTGATGCGACCTTAAAGGAAGCTGGAACAGACAAAACCAAGATCCTCAAAGCCAATATCTGGCTTACTAGCATGTCTGGCTTTGCCCAAATGAATGAAGCTTGGGACGCTTGGGTGCCACAGGGCCACACGCCAGCCCGCGCCACCGTTGAATCGCCAAAGCTTGCGGCAGTCGGCCTTGATGTTGAAATCATGGTTGAGGCCGCCGTCTAAACTCGCCACATAGTTGCCTCAATTCCTGTTATGTTGCGGCGCAATATAACAGGAGTTGATTGTATATGAAGTTGGTTTCTTCGGCCGTTTTGGCCGCTATTTTGTTTGTTTCCCCGGCTCAAGCGCTCACCACAGGCTGGGCATCTTATTACAAGTCTGGCCGCCTTACGGCGAATGGTGAGCGCTTCAACCCCATGGGTTTTACAGCGGCTCATCGCGGCCTGCCCTTTGGTACCAAGCTCAAAGTCACCAATCTGCGCAATGGCCGTTCGGTGATTGTGCGTGTGAATGATCGTGGGCCCTTCATTCGGGGGCGCATTTTGGATCTGAGCTTGGGTGCCGCCAAAGCCATTGGGTTGACCGCAAGTGGTATTGGAAAAATCAGCTTTACAATCGTGATCTGATTTTCGTCTCTTCAATTGAGAAGGCGCTGGTGTTGCTCCGGCGCCTTTTTTTGGTACAGTTGCCTCAAACGAGAGGGGCGACGATGCGCAATGTGCAAGTGGCCATCACCCAGATGGCCTCGCAAAATGATTGGTCAAAAAACTGTGACAAAGCCGAAAGCTTGGTGCGCACAGCGGCTGACCAAGGGGCCAAACTGATTTTGGTGCAAGAATTGTTTGATGGGGATTATTTTTGCATCGAACAACATGCTAAATTTTTGAAACAGGCTGTTGAGCTTGATAGGCACCCCACAGTCATGCGCTTCACCGCATTGGCAAAAGAGCTTGGTGTGGTATTGCCCATCAGTGTTTTTGAGCGTGCTGGGCAAGCGCATTACAACACAACAGTGATCGTGGATGCTGATGGTACGCAGCTAGGCCATTATCGCAAAACCCATATTCCCGATGGGCGCGGCTATCAGGAGAAGTTTTATTTTTCGCCTGGCGATACCGGATTCAAAGTTTGGGATACGGCAGTGGGGCGCATTGGACTTGGTATTTGTTGGGATCAATGGTTTCCCGAATGTGCCCGCGCCATGGCCCTTATGGGGGCCGAAATTCTGCTTTACCCTACAGCCATTGGCTCTGAGCCCGGCAACCCCACTTATGACAGCAGTAGCCATTGGCAAAACACCATGCGCGGCCATGCGGCGGCCAATATCATGCCGCTTCTGGCCTCCAATCGTATTGGCACTGAAACGGCCCCTGATGGGCGCAGTGACAGGTTTTATGGCCGATCCTTTATTGCCGATTATCACGGCGAAAAGGTGCAAGAAATGAATCGCACCGAAGAGGGCGTTCGTTTGCATGAGTTTGACCTTGATGCGATTGGTGAATTGCGCCGCAGCTGGGGCGTGTTCCGTGATCGCAGGCCGGAGATGTATGGGGCACTGATGGCCCTAGATGGGCGCATTCCGCCACATTAATTATGCTTAACGAAAAGTTAATTTCATGCTTAGCTTGTGCCGTTCGTTGCGCAACGTGGAGTATGAAACATGAAAAAATGGATTGTCTTAGGGTTGGCTGGCCTGTCGTCGCTGCTGGTTACGACCACTGCTGGTGAAGCCAATGGGCGCTATTGCCTGCATTATCCTGGCCAGCGGCATTGCGAGGCTGTGTTTTATGATCAGGGTTATATGATTGCGCCGCCACCGGTGATTTACTACGTGCCACAGCCCGTCATGCGTTACGTTCCTGTTCAAAGATATTACGTTCGACCCTCCTATTCTTATTCTGGTGAGCGTGGCAGCTTCACATTTAGTGACCAAGGCCAAAACCGTTCATATTGGGGCGGGGGAGGATCACATCGTAACGCGGCAGGCGGGCGTCGTCACGGTGGTGGTGGCAAGAATGGCGGTGGTGGCGGCGGAAAGAATGGTGGTTAAAGGGTGACAATTGGCGGTTTCATGGGCTGCCAAAGTTCATTTTTCTGCGCCTCATTGTGCTCACAGTTTTGCGGTTTCATCTGCCCACTCTGTTTGATGAGGTGAATTGAAATGCAGAAATTGTTGAAACCACTGTTCTTGGCTGGTGTGGTTTTGGGGGCCTTAAGTTTGCCAGCTGTTGCCAAACCCGGCGATAGCAATTGTGCTCAAAATCCTCAAAGCCCGCACTGCTTCGACTTGGGCAAGGGTGCTGGCGGGCCGCCGCCGAATGTGCCGCTTTTTCCGCGCCGTGACGGCGGCCCTTCGCCTCATGCCAATGGCGGCGATCAGCCGTCCGGCCAAGTTGATTGGCCTCCACGCCGTCATCGCCCCGGCTACTGGCCAGATGGTGGTCGATGGGGTGGCGATAGGTGGCATCAACCCGGCAGGATGGTTGGTCCGCAATTCTTTTTTGATCTCCAACTTGAACCCAATTATCAGCAATATTCTTATGCCACCCGGTGTGAACGGTTGGGCAATTCATTGCGGCGATCAGGTTTCCGCTATGTGCGGGCTTTAAGTTGCTCTGGGCGCATCTACGTCTATGCTGCTAGGCGTGATGGTGATGACTTGCGGATTTCAATCAATCGCAATACTGGCCGCATCACGCAGATCAGGTCTGTACAATATTAGACCGCTGGTGTGATAGACAAAGAGGTTCGGTTGCTTATAGTGGTAGCCGGACTTTTTTGGAAATATGCCATGAGCAACAGACTCCACGGTAAAACCGCTTTGATCACTTCAGCCGCTCAAGGTATTGGGCGGGCAACGGCATTGGCCATGGCGCGTGAAGGCGCCAAGGTTTACGCCACAGATATCAATGAAGATTTACTGAAGACATTGACGAAAGATCATGCCGGCATTGAGGTCTTCACACTCAATGTGTTGGATGGCGATGCCATATTGGCCGCAGCAGCGCGGATCACGGCACCTGATATTCTGTTTAATTGCGCTGGCTTTGTGCATCACGGCACAGTTGTTGATGTGAGTGACAAGGATTGGGATTTTTCATTTGACCTCAATGTCAAATCGCATTTCCGCATGATCCGCGCCTTCATGCCGGCATTTCTGGAACGCGGCTCTGCCAGCATCATCAATATGGCGTCAGTTGCCTCGTCGATCAAGGGTGTTCCTAATCGCGTGGTCTATGGGGCCAGCAAGGCAGCAGTAATCGGCCTTACCAAAGCCTTGGCGGCAGACTATACGCCCAAGGGCATTCGTGTGAATGCAATCTGCCCGGGCACGGTTGAAACCCCAAGCCTTTATGAGCGCATGAAAGCGCAGGGTGATTTTGAAAAGGCGAAGGCGGCGTTTGTTGCGCGCCAGCCTATGGGCCGTTTGGCACAGCCAGATGAAA
>JAGWUY010000359.1 GCA_028868255.1 Alphaproteobacteria bacterium
ACATTTGACCGGAGTGGCTCTTTTAATTCAAAAAATATTCTGCTGTTAGCCCGGCAAGCGGCCTGAAGGTGTTAAACCGTCCACCACCTGTGGCAGGGTTTGGGTGAGTCGCTTTAACAATTCGTCAGGTGTCAAACCCGTTTGTTTGGTCAGGGCACTGACCAAGTCGGGAGGCAACATTTGTGTGATTTGATCGGCATTGATGGGTGAGTTTGCACCCGTGCCAACCCAGCTTTTGGCGACATCGCCAAGACCACCCTTGCTCATTTGTTCAACCAGGCCGCCAAGGCTGCCTGTAACTCCGCCGGGAATCTGGTCGGCATGCGCACCACCCGAAAGATTCTTCACAAAATCACTAATCTTATCTCGGTTTTGATAGCCAGCAACGGCAACCAAACCCAACAAAGCACCCCAAGAAGGCATTCCAGCCATGATTGTTCCCTTTCAGTTATGGAGCCTGAATTATGGTGATTATTACGACTATTTCAAGATGTAGCGGTTGCTGCCAACGCAATTACAATGTTAATGTTGCTTCACCATAATCAGGGAGGCTCAATATGGGATTTATCTGGACGATCATCGTTGGCGTTATTGTCGGCACCATTGCCAAGTTCATCATGCCCGGCAAGAACGAACCACAGGGCTTCGTATTGACGGCCATTCTCGGCATCGTTGGTTCATTCTTGGCAAGTTATGCGGGCCAGGCCATGGGCTGGTATGCGCAAGGCCAAAGTGCCGGTTGGATCATGTCGATCCTCGGTGCCATCGTTGTGCTGGGAGTTTATGGCATGGTGACAAAGAAGAACGCTTAAGTCCTAATCTTGCAAAAAGGGGTTTTTCAGCCGCTCAATACCAATGCGGCTGGCGGCCCCGTGGCCCGGCAAAAAAGACACGTCATCGCCCAGCGGCAGAATTTTCTCGCGGATTGAATTCAGCAATGTGTCATGGTTGCCACCGGGCAAATCGGTGCGGCCAATCGAGTTTTGAAACAGCACATCGCCCATCAACGCAAATTTGTTTTCAGCATTGAACAAAACGACTGAACCTGGTGAATGGCCTGGCGCTTCGATCACCGAAAATGTGAGGCCACCCACCGTCACCTGATCTCCCTCGCTCAGCCAGCGATCCGGCGTCACCACCCGCGCATCGAAAATACCAAAGGCCGCGCCCCGCGCCGGCAAATTATCGAGGAAGGATTTGTCACCGATGTGCGGCCCTTCCACTGGCACCTGCAAAACCTCTGCCAACGCCGCCGCTCCACCGGCGTGATCTATGTGACCATGCGTGAGAATGATGCGTTCAACCATAACACCCGATTGCTTGATCGCCTCACGAATGCGCTCCAAGTCTCCACCGGGGTCAACCACAGCAGCCTGTTTGGTATCCTCATCCACCACCAGCGAGCAATTCTGCTGGAAAGGAGTAACGGGAACGATGAGAACTTTGAGCTTGGCCATGGATTTCCTGTTCGATCTGCGCCTGTAAATAGGTGAGCAAGAACAAGGTGGCAAGTGTGTTGCGCTCTGCTAAAAGCCGCGCACCATGACAGACACAAGCCCCCTCCTCACCATCCGCGATTTTCTGCGCTATGCCATTAGCCGCTTCAACGCAACTGGCTTGGCCCACGGCCATGGCGCAACCACGGCGCTGGATGAAGCCGCCTTTATCATCCTCGAATCCTTGAAGCTGCCAGTAGATGACGTCAACCCATGGTTG
>JAGWUY010000084.1 GCA_028868255.1 Alphaproteobacteria bacterium
TTGACGTGATAGACGGGAAGCTGGTTTTTCTTGGCCGAAACGGTCATGGCCTTGCCGGATTTCATGGCCATCAGCAGAGGGCCTTTGAGCGGAGTCGATGCAGCGAAGGCACCATCCAACGCTTCAAACATGGATGGCAGGGTGAAGGTTTTGCCGTCAACAGTGTAGTCCACGTTGACCTTGGCATTGCCGAAGTCTTTTCCTTCAATGCCGCCTGTGGGTGAGAATCGGAAGTTCACATCCTTGCCCGCGCACACAATTTCAAAATCAGCTTCCAGTCCTTTTTCTTTCGAACAATAAGAAGTGTTCAAACCTTCGCCCTCTCCCATCAATGACGTGATGGCAGTCTTCCATGTGGTGCAGGAGTTAGCGGCTTGCGCAGCGTGGGGGAGGT
Organism: Alphaproteobacteria bacterium; assembly: GCA_028868255.1. GTDB lineage: Bacteria > Pseudomonadota > Alphaproteobacteria > Rhizobiales > Aestuariivirgaceae > Aestuariivirga. The sequence continues at coordinate 395 of JAGWUY010000084.1, forward strand.
TGAGCATTGCAAGGGCAATGGCGGCGACGTTCAAGTGTTTCATATTTCACGTCCATCTATGATTTACGCCCCGCTATAGCTTTGCGCTTTTCTCCAGCTGGCGCAAGCGGGCTTCCTCCTGCTCTACATAGGAGCGGGTGAAGGGCATCACGTGTTGGTGTTTGGCAAACTGAATTTGGAAGTTGTTCATCTCGGCATAGAGGAATGAACATTCAGAGCCTGCCAGATAAAAATCCCACATGCGGCAGAAACGTTCATCGTAAATTTCCTTGGCGCGGGCATGGTTGGCGGTAAAGCGCCTGCCCCACTCTGCCAAGGTGCGGGCATAATGCATGCGCAAGATTTCAATGTCGGTGATGTAAAGCTTGGCACGCTCCATATGCGGGATGACTTCCGAAAGTGCTGGGATATAGCCCCCCGGAAAAATGTATTTCTTGATCCAAGCCCCCGTAATGCCAGGCCCATCCGCGCGGTTGATCGAATGCAACAAAGCATTGCCGTCGGCGGCCAGCAGGCCCGAGACTTTTGTAAAAAATTCTTTGTAATGGCCTAGGCCCACATGTTCAAACATGCCAACCGATACGATGCGATCAAACGTTTGATCCAGCTTGCGATAGTCTTGCAGCAGAAACTGCACGCGATCACTCAAACCTTTCTCGGCCACACGGCGGTTGCTGAGGTCATGCTGCTCGTGAGACAGGGTTACACCCGTCACCTCTGCCCCACAAACTTGGGCCAGATAAATCCCCATGCCACCCCAGCCTGAACCAATGTCCAGAACCTTCATGCCGGGCTTGATGCCCAGCTTGGCAGCGATGTGGCGCTTTTTTGCCAATTGTGCTTCTTCCAGCGTGGCATCTTCATTTTCAAAATAAGCACATGAATATTGGCGATCCCTGTCGAGAAACAGATCGTAGATTTCGCCGTTGATATCATAATGGTGGGTGATATTGCGCTCGGCCTTCCCAACTGGATTATACTGATGAACCCGGCGGAGCGCTAAACGCGCGCGATAGGCAAGGCGGTGGAGAGGGTGATTGGTTTGGCCGGAGCCCACGTTCTGCATCAGCAGTCCGAGAAAGTCTCGGATTGATCCTTGTTCAATGCTGAGGGTGCCGTCTGTCACCACCTCACCCAGATGCAAATCTGGATCAAGTGCTACTTTCAGAGCCGCAGCAACAGAATGAAACCTGATATGGGATTTGGGCAGGCCACCATCACCATATCGCTTGGTCACGCCCTTCCAATCGGTTACGGTTAAATCACCTCTGTGAATCAGCGCTTTAATAACACGATCTAAGATCATGGTTTAATTTCCATTAGACGCAATGAACTGACATGCGCCACTTTACGCCATCATAGGTCGGCTGGTTCAAAAGTTGGCCTGATTGTTTTTCCTTGCACGCAAAGTGGCGAACGGAGGATGTTGAAACCGCAACTGCATCTTTCTGCTGGCCGGCCGTCATTCCAGACACGGCGAAGGCATAGCCGCCAGCGGGATTGGCTACAAAATTTATTTGATAGATCTTGCCATTATAGAACACAGGCTCTGACCTTGCGACAGCAACCTCGGCAACTTTGGGTTCCGGCGGCGTTGACTGCGTGATGCGGACAGACGATGCCTGTTGAGCGCAACCACACAAACCCACAGTAACGCCGAGAAGAAGGAAACGATTCATTAGACCTCTCAAAAATGTTATTTTAGAGCGATGATCTCGACGCGGCAAGCCAAAGCTGGCATAGCACAGCGCCATCATGCCAGAAATATTTGATGCTTCCGCTCTACTCTCTCCCCGTGCAAACGCAGCCGATGAAGGTGCAATCATCCGTATGTCTCAGCGCACGCGCGAAATGCGCGCCAAGGGCTTGGATGTGGTGGCGCTGACCATTGGTGAGCCTGATTTTGATACACCAGAAAATATCCGCGATGCAGCCAAGTTGGCCCTTGATCAGGGTTTCACACATTACGCGCCGGTTGCCGGCATTCCTGAATTGCGGGAAGCGTTGGCCGAAAAGTTACGCGTGGAAAATGGGTTGGCTTACAAGGCTACGGAAATTGTGCTGGCCAATGGTACAAAACAGGCCATCAACAATGCGGTGCTCTCGCTGATTGGGCCGGGCGATGAGGTGATTTGTCTCGCCCCCTATTGGGTTTCATATGAAGGCTCAGTAAAGTTGGCTGGTGGCAAGACTGTGGTCTTGCAATCCGATGTTTCAGAAAACTACAAAGTTCCCGTGGCACGGATTGCGGCGGCGATTACGCCCGCCACGAAGCTGATCATGCTGAACTCGCCCAGCAATCCAACAGGTGCGGTTTGGACGCGGGCCGAGCTGGAAGAAATTGCGGCCCTTGTGCGCGCGCATCCGCGGCTGATGGTGCTGTCTGATGAAATTTACGAGTATATTCTGTTTGATGGTGAGATGGTTTCCTTCGGTTCCCTGCCCGGCATGTTGGAACGCACCATCACTTTGAACGGCTTCTCAAAAGGCTTTGCCATGACGGGTTGGCGCCTTGGCTATGCTGCCGCAGCTGAACCAGTGGCCAAGGCCATGGCGCGGATGCAAAGCATTATTTCTGCTGGGGCTAACCAGTTTGTGCAACGTGCGGCATTGGCCGCACTCCAAGGCCCGCGTGACGAGGTTGAGCGGATGCGGCAACACTATCGCGCAAGGCGGGATTTGGTCCTGGGTGCGTTGCGGGCTATTTCGGGTGTGAAGATTGCTGATATTCCAGCGACGTTTTATGCCTTCCCAGATGTTTCGGCTTTCCTGGGAAAGCGCGCAGGCAATCACATGATTGAAACCACTGATCAGCTGTGTGACTGGTTGCTGGATAAGCATCATGTTTCAATCGTGCCGGGAACAGCCTTTGGCGCTGCCCATTCGGTGCGACTTTCATTTGCGGCTTCGGAACAGGATTTGAAAAAGGCCCTGACGCGGATCGCGCAGGGCCTTTCAGAGTTGGTTTAGTCTATTCCGCAGCCAAAGTCAGCTTCGGCTTTTTTGGCGGGTTAAGTTTGGAAGCAACCTCGGCTGCAACCGTATCAATGCGGTCGTCCAGATGCTCAAGCGCTGCTTCCGATTTGGCGATGGCGGCTTTCACGTCATCCAAACTGTGATCCACTACGGGTGCCTCATCCTGCGGGCCGGCAAAGCGGCCAAAGAACCAGGCAAAAAGTCGTGCCACATCATCCATCACGATGTAGAAAGATGGCACGAACACGAGGCTGAGTATGGTGGAAGCAAACAGGCCGCCGATTACGGCTGTGGCCATGGGTGCGCGAAATTCACCACCCTCGCCAATGCCGAATGCCGACGGCAACATACCTGCACCCATGGCCAATGTGGTCATCACAATGGGGCGGGCGCGTTTGTGGCCAGCATCAACAATTGCATCGACGCGCTCCATGCCGTGCTTCACGCGCTCAACCGCAAAGTCGATCAACATGATTCCATTTTTCGCAACAATCCCCATCAACATCAACATGCCGATGATAACAGGCATTGACATCGCCTGGTTGGTGGCCAGCAAGGCCCCCACGACGCCGCCAATAGACAGCGGCAATGCGAACACGATGGCGAAGGGTTGGAAGAAATTACCTAGCAGCAAGACTAGAATGCCCAGCATGATGACCACGCCGAGGCCTGCGGCTTTGCCGAAGCTTGAGAAAATTTCACCCTGCACTTCAGAATCACCCCCGGCTGAGAAAACCACGGACTTGGGGAAATTCAGAGACTTGGCAACCTCTTCAAACCGCTTTTGACCATCACCTAGCTGCACTCCGGGCTGCAAATCTGCGCCAATCTTGGCCCAACGCTGGCGATCGTGACGGGTGACGGCGGCAGGCCCTGTGCTAAAGGCAATATCAGCGACTGTTGTAATAGGCACCGATTGGCCGCGGGCATTCATGATCTTCATGCCTCTAATCTCGTCATAGTTTGCGCGTGCCCTAATCGGATACTGCACGCGGATGGGAATCAGGCGGTCGCCCGCATTAAACTTGGCCAGCAGCGGGCCAAAGTCACCAATCGTTGCCACACGCAAAGCTTGGCTGATTTGTTGAGAGGAGATGCCGAGTTTTGCTGCCTCATCCAACTTTGGTGTAACTTTTATTTCTGGGCGATCCAAAGCCCCAACAGCAGCGACCGACCGCAAAGTTGGTTCTTTGCGCAAGGCGCCTTCCAACTGCGTAACTGCTGATGCCAAGGCAACAGGATCATTCGACAATAAATCGTATTGCACATCACGCGCGCCTCGATCATTGACCTTCCAGAAACGCGCATCTGCGATTGCAGCCAATGTGGGCATGACCTCCGATTCCACCTGGAACTGTGGCACGGTGCGGCCTGTCGTGGGCACCGTTGGAATGGTGAACGGCAAAATCTTGTTGATGCCGCGGATAATCGGGTTCAACACGCCGGGCACCAAACCGTCAGCTTTGGTATTCAAATTGATGAACATCGCGGCCTGTCTTGGTTCTATATCACCCGTGGGTGAAGACCCACCCAGAACAAACACGCTTTTGACCTCCGGGTTCTTGCGCACCACTGCGGCCATTTCTTCTGTCTTGGCCAAGGTTTCTTTCAGTGTTGAACCGGGAGGAAGTTCTACCGACAACACAAAGCGTGACTCATCGCCAGGCGGGATAAAACCAGTGGGCAGGTATTTGATGAGTGAAACAGAGAACATCAAAACGCCGATTGCTGCGGCTACTGTGATGAAGCTCATCAAACGCGGGTGGCGCGTGACGTATTGAGATTCTTCTTCGCGCATCGTGTTTGACTTGCCGAAGCCGCCTGCCCCCCATTGAATGAAGGCCAAGACATAATTGCCAGTGCGTTGGAGCAGATGCCAGATGCGCAATGGCGCATTTTGCAATGTGCGCACGGGAACCGTATCAACACGTTTCACATGGAGTGTTGGCCCCCAGTTGGTGAAGTAAAGGAACTGGCTGTAGGCGCGAGAGATAAGCCCTGGTTCGTGTTCAACTTCACCATGATCGCGCATGAAATAAGCCGCGAGCATGGGCGTGATCAAACGCGCAACCAGCAGTGAGAACAACACAGCCACAGCCACCGTCAAGCCAAACTGACGGAAATATTGGCCCGGAATACCATCCATGAACGACACCGGCACAAACACTGCAACAATGGTGAACGTGATTGCGATCACAGCGAGGCCGATTTCATCGGCGGCCTCCAGCGCGGCACGGTAAGGTGATTTGCCCATGCGCATGTGGCGGGCAATGTTTTCGATTTCTACAATTGCATCATCAACCAAAATACCCGTGGCCAAAGTGATGCCAAGGAATGATACCAAATTGAGGGAGAACCCCATCATGCTCATGGCCCAGAAGGCGGGGATGGCAGAAAGTGGTAGTGATACAGCGGAAATCAAGGTGGCGCGCCAATCTCTCAAGAAAATCAACACCACCAAAACCGCGAGAATGGCCCCCTCGATCAAAGTTTCCATCGCAGCAGTATAGTTGCCATAAATATAGTGAACAGTGTCGTCCACCAGCGTGTAGTTCACGCCCTTGCCGGCTTGATTAAGCTTGGCGATGGCCGCCGTTACTTTGTCGCCCACAGCTGTGGCGCTGGCACCCTTGGCGCGGAACACTGAGAAGGTTACTACCTGATTGCCGTTGAAGCGGGCAAAGGTGCGCGGCTCTTCATAGCCATCTGTGATTTTTGCCAAATCATCAAGGCGCACTACCGTGCCGTTTGGCAGAGCAATCTTTGTTTCACCCAATTGCTCGAGGCTTCGTGCACCACCTAACGTGCGGATCGCCTGTTCACGCCCGCCGACGTCACCTCGCCCACTGCCTTGGTCAGTGTTCACAGCAGCCAGTTGCGCATTCACCGTAGCTGCCGTTACGCCAAGGGCCTGCAATTTAGCGGGGACGAGATTAACATTGATCTGGCGATTTACACCGCCATAACGCTCAACACGTCCAACACCCGGGATGGAACGTAGCTCACGCAGCACAGTGTCATCAACATACCATGAAAGCTCTTCGAGGGTCATGCCTGGAGCGGTTGCTGCGTAGGTTTGAATTGACTGACCTTCGACATCGATTTTCTGAATCACTGGCTCATCAATAGAAGCAGGCAATGTGCCTCGAATCTTGGCAATTGCATCCTTCGTTTCCTGCAAGGCATCTGCAGTTGGCTTTTCCATGCGAAATTCAATCGCGGTCGTTGAAACGCCATCAGTCAATGTTGAGTTGATGTGCTTGACGCCGTTTATCGATGCAATGGCATCTTCAATCGGCTTGGTGACTTGCGCTTCCAGTTCAACTGGCGCTGCCCCCGACTGGGTAACAGTGACGGCCACAACGGGCACGTCAATATTCGGGAAACGTGTGATCGGCAATGCCCTAAAGCTGAGGACACCAAGCATCACCAACACCACGAACATGATGATGGAAGGAACAGGATTGCGGATCGACCACGCTGAGAAATTCACATTCATGTCAGACGCCCTTATTGTGAAGCATCGGTCATTTTGACCGCAGTTACAGTGTCCCCATCGCGTACAAATGTGCCTGCGCGGGCCACCACGGATTCACCAGGCTTCAAGCCATCGGTGATTTCGATTTCAGATGTGCTGACCAGACCAGTGATGACTTTGCGCACCTTGACCTTGTTGTTTTCCACCACTTGAACAGTTGGCCCATCCTCGCCAAAAGTTACAGCGGTGAGCGGCAGCACCACGCCTTCAGATGCCGCCAGCGCGATGGTGGCGCGGCCAAAACTGCCAAGTGGAACTTGCGTGCCCTCTGCAATGCGAATATGGGCAATGCCAATGCGGGTGGTTTCATTCACCTCGCGGGACACCAGTTTCACTTCACCATCAATTGGTTTCTTCAAACCATTGACGACGATGGATGCTTTTTGCCCTACCTTGACTTTTGGCAAATCAGATTCGGCTACTTCAGCCAAGAGCTTCAATGTGCTGTTCGCAACGATGTTAAACATGGGGTCGCGGCTGGCGGAAGCAATGCCTCCTACCTGCGCTGTACGGCGGCTGATGTAGCCATCGACTGGTGCCACGATTTCAGTGCGGCTTTTTTGCAGCAGCAGATCTTTCATTTGGGCATCAAGGCTCAATCGATCCGCTTTTGCGAGATCAAGTGACAAGTTTGCGGCCTGTAGCTGGGCAGTGGTCAAGTCCGCTGCAGCCTGACGCTGATCAAACTGTTCCACTGTGCTGACACCACTGCTGCGCAACTTTTTTGTGCGGTTCAAATCAGCCTGAGCACGATCGTTGTTAATCTGCGCCTGTTCAATCTGGTTCTCGGCTTGCTTGATGTTAGCATCACCGCGAATAATGGCGGCCTTTGTCTGCAAGATTTTGATATCCACTGCGTCTGATGACAGCTTGGCCAGCACCTGACCTTTCTTAACGACATCGCCTTCTTCAGCCAGAATTTCGGTAATGGCCAAGCCTTCGATCTGAGGGGAAACGAGCACCAATTCACCTGCTGCAAAGCTGCCCGTAACAGTAAGGTTTGAAGCGATAGCCTTGGTCTTTGCTTCAAGCACGGTGACAACAGGATTGCCGGCATCCGTTTTTGCCGCGGCAGTTTCTGCGTGGGTGATGTTCACCATCGCCGTACCAGCCAAGAGACTTGACAACAAAGCCGCAAATACCGAACTCTTCATGGTGCTCAACGTCCTCATCTTCAAATTTGTCTTTATTCTGCTGCTATGGCTGGCTTCGGCTGAAGCTCGGCCAGTCGATCTTCCAAATATCTGGCACCAGCTGACAAAACGGCCTCGCCATAGCCCATAATAAATTCAGAACCTTGGTCAACCTGCCCCAGCTGTCGGCATTCATGCATACGGAGCAAGTCGTCTTTTAGATCGTGCAATTGCTTTTCAATCGCCAAGCGCACATGTGCTTCGGGCAGCATCGCCTTAAACAGCATCTCAAACAGAAATTCGGACTTGTATTTGTCGCGCGCCGGAATCACCAAAAGACCTTTGGCCAAGGCTTCACGCCCCTGCTCGGTTACGGCGTAGACCTTTTTGTCTGGGCGGCCAGTCTGTTCCTCAGCGCGAACTGTTACCAAACCTTCAGCGTTCAGCTGGCTCAAAGCCGGGTAAATTGACCCAAAGCTGGCATCAATGAAGTGGCTGAACATACCTTCTTCAATTTCCTTCTTGATTTCATAGCCCGAAGCCTCTCTGAACGAAAGAATGCCCAAGCACAGTATGCGTATGTTCATTTGCTATATGCCAAATTGATATATAGCGGACTGATATAGCCAATTGTTGCGTTTTGTCAATTTGATTGTCAAAGCGTTTTGGGAAAATGCCGCAACAGTGATTGTCACACTTGTATTTATCAAATTGCTTCACTAAAGCTGTTGGCAAGTCTGGCCGTTTTAGAGCTGGAGACGAGTGCAACGCATAACAAAAGGGGGGCGATTTGGAGTATTTTCTCCAGCAGCTCATTAACGGGCTCACGCTCGGTTCAATCTACGGGCTTATCGCCATCGGTTATACGAT
>JAGWUY010000085.1 GCA_028868255.1 Alphaproteobacteria bacterium
TATTCACTAATAAATTTGACGCGATGTTTACACAAGCGATGCAAAAAAACCGAATGTGACAAGTTAGTCTCAGGGGGTTTGTATGCGTTTTTCAATTTCTTCGCTTGTGGTTTTGTGCATCAGCGCATTGCTTTTGGCAGGCTGTTCATCGCAACGTGATTACCGCCCATCAGGTTCCAAGCAGCATGTTTGGCGTGGCAAAGGCCCCAATCCGTTTGCCGGAAAAGGCAGCGCATATTATAGCGGCAAAGGAAAGATTCCATTCGGCGGCGGTAAATACTTTGTCGGCAATCCTTACAAGATCGCCGGCCGCACTTGGGTGCCGCACGAACAGCCCGGATACGACAAAGTCGGCATAGCCTCTTGGTACGGCGAAGCGTTTCATGCTCGCAAAACATCAAACGGTGAATGGTTTGATATGAACACACTAACTGCTGCCCACGCAACTCTGCCATTGCCAAGCTATGCCATGGTGACCAATATGGACAACGGGCGTAGAGTGATTGTGCGCATTAATGACCGCGGGCCTTTTGTTGATACGCGCATTATTGATTTGTCAAAAAAAGCGGCTGATGTTCTGGGGTATCGCGACAAAGGAAAGACGCGCGTACGCGTGAAACTGATCGGGCCAGCGCCGACGCGCGATTCTAACGCACATATGGTGGCAATGAACCAAGCGATGAACAATGGTGCATCTATGAACCAAATTGCAGCCATGACGGAAAATCCAAACGCAATTGCAAATGTTCAGGTTGCGCAAACAGCGCCGGCACCAAAAGCAAAGCCACGCGCTGTTGAAGCCAGCGTGCAGCAAGCCAGTTTGCCGAGCGACGAGGCAGTAAGTACACCGGGTGGCTTCATTGTGCGCGTGGCGGTGTTCCATAGTATTGACAATGCGAAGGCTGCCTATGCATCTTTGGCAAGCTTAGGGCCGACTCAGATCGTTAAAGCAGTGGGTGCCAACGGGCCCCTATACCGTGTGCAGATAGGGCCGTTAAACACCCAAGCTGATGCTGAAAGGGCCCGCGAGAATGCAATAGCCAACGGGTTTGAAGACCCGCGCATAGTGGAAACCTTCATTCAGCAAGTGGCTTACCGCGAAACGAAGTAAGATTTGGATCAGCCTGGAAAGCTTTGAATGCCAATTTCAACCAAGGTTTTTTCTCTAGTCAACACCAAGCATTTTGCGCTTTCCAAGCCTTGCACAAAACAAAACACAGGCCGATTTTGCTGTTGCCACTTCAGATAGTCTTCGCGCGTAATTTCACTGTCTACGGTGAAGGGAAATTCAGAAGGTTTTGTGGTGTCCGGACTCTCCGCGCCAGATTTCCATTCGGGAAAGTCCTTCATCGTATCAAGCTTGATTGAAGAATTGGCGGTCGCTATCCAATCGACAAGTGCGTTGTGCATCTCACCCTGAGTTTTAACCGGGGAGCGGCTAAGGGTGGTGAAGGTGCCCACATATACCGCCGCGGAAATATAATCATAAACCACAGCGCCCTCGGCATTTCTGAAAACCAAGCCCACGGCGGCATTTTTACAATTGGGGCCTTGGGAAAAAGCATCAATTACAAGTTCAGTTTTTGCCCACCGTTTTGAAACCGATAGGTTGCACGCCGCTGAGGCTAGAGTGCTGCAGGAATATATGGCAAAAAGCACAATAAACAAAAGTGAGTTTTTACATTTCATTTTTCGCAACCCTATTGCGGATGGCGAAACTTAAGTGATGTTGGTGCAGGATGCAAAGGCAACTATTTGCTGTGTCTTAACATGACAATTTGAATAGAAAACTGCAATTTTCGACTTTGTCTCTTTTCAACTCCTTTTTTTTGATTTATCGTCTTTGATGAATTCTATTTTGGGGGCAAAATAAATGATCAAGACGATAATGTATACGACAGTCGCTTTGGCTGTTCTTGCAAATTCAGCCAATGCCGCAGGCAGCATTGCGCAAATCTCTGAACTTTACGGAAAAGTTCTTGTCGGCCAAGGTAAAGGTTACCTTAAGCCCCGCAACGGCATGATGCTTCAAACTGGCGATAAGATCTACATTGGACAAAACAGCAGTGTCACCGTCGTTTATAGCGATAATTGCACAGTAAATTATACTGCACCCGCCGTCATTAATGTTGCAAACCGCGAAGACATTCAATGCCAGTCCACTGCACCCATACAGCAGATTCAAGCCCCCCCTCAATCGCTGCCAACAGTTCCAGCACCTGCAGTTGACATGTTGCCTCTGGCATTGGGGGGGGCCGCTGTTCTCGCTGGTGGTGCAGCTGTGCTTTTCCTGACAAAGAAATCCGATCCAGTGAGCGCTCCGGCCCCTTAACGTCTTTTTGATGGGCGCACCTCAATATTCTTGCAATTGTTGCAAAGGGTGATCATAAGCTCCTCAAAATCATCTAATGGAGCTGCATATGACCGCCATTCTCGATATTACCGCGCGCGAAATTCTCGATAGCCGTGGCAACCCCACAGTCGAAGTTGATGTTATCTTGGAAGATGGCGCGTTTGGCCGCGCTGCTGTTCCCTCAGGTGCATCAACAGGCGCACATGAAGCTGTTGAACTGCGCGATGGTGATAAGGCCCGTTATATGGGCAAAGGCGTGACCAAGGCCGTTGCCGCAGTAAATGGCGAGATTTATGAAGCTTTAGCCGATATGGACGCTGAAGATCAGATCGCGATCGACAAGGCTATGCTCGCTTTGGACGGCACGCCAAACAAGGCCCGCCTGGGTGCAAACGCCATTCTCGGTGTGTCACTCGCGGTTGCCAAGGCCGCTGCCGAGTCGTGTGGTCAACCACTTTATCGATATGTGGGGGGAACGTCGGCGCGCACCTTGCCAGTGCCGATGATGAACATCATCAATGGAGGCGTACACGCGGATAACCCCATTGATTTCCAGGAATTCATGGTGATGCCAGTAGGGGCCGATTCATTCCGTGAAGCTCTGCGTTGTGGGGCAGAGATTTTCCACACGTTGAAGTCAGCCCTCAAGAAGGCCGGTCACAACACGAATGTAGGTGATGAAGGTGGCTTTGCGCCAAACCTGCCATCGGCTGAAGCCGCGCTTGATTTTGTGATGAAGTCAATCGAGCAAGCTGGCTATAAACCCGGCAAAGATGTTTACTTGGCCACCGATTGCGCCGCGACCGAGTTTTTTAAGAACGGGAAATACGTTTATGAAGGTGAAGGCGTAACTCGCACCATAGATGAGCAGGTGGCTTATATTGCCAAGCTGTGCGCCAGCTACCCAATTATTTCCGTTGAAGACGGCTTCTCAGAAGATGATTGGGATGGATGGAAGAAGGTGACTGACATGATTGGCTCCAAGACTCAATTGGTTGGCGATGACCTGTTTGTGACCAACACCAAGCGCCTGAGCCAAGGCATCAAGAGCGGCACCGCAAACTCTATCTTGGTGAAGGTCAATCAGATCGGTTCGCTCAGCGAAACGTTGGAAGCCGTGGAAATGGCCCATAAGGCTGGTTACACCGCAGTGATGTCCCACCGCTCGGGCGAAACAGAAGATTCGACCATTGCAGATTTGGCAGTTGCCACCAATTGCGGACAAATCAAGACGGGCTCACTTGCCCGGTCTGATCGGTTGGCAAAATATAATCAGCTGCTACGCATCGAAGAGGAATTGGGCGGACAAGCCGTTTATGCAGGCTGCTCAATTCTCAAAGGCTAGAAAAAGTATGGCCCGCCGCAGTGCGGGCCTAACCTTCTTTGATCAGACTTTCAATTCAATGCGCGTGCCACTTCGCTGAGTTTGGTTCCAGAGAGCGAACGAGTAAGCGCCAACTCAGCTTCCTTGAGTCGCGGGGCAAGAATTTTTCCGAGTTGACAAGCAACAGGGCAATCCGCTTCTGGGTTAACCTTGTGCATACGGAACACTTCGTCATTTTCCACGGCGGCATAAACGCAGGCAAGGCTGATGTCACAAGCGCCACGGCTCAGTTCAAATCCACCAGAGCGACCAGCAGTTGATGTCACAAGGCTCGCCTTTTCAAGTTCTGACATCATACGACGAATGACAACAGGATTAGTGCCGACGCTTTCGGCAATGGCAGACGAACACATGGGCCCCTTGCCAGCATTGCGGGCGAGGAGGCTGAGCACATGAACGGCGACGATGAAACGACTGCTTGATAACATAGTGCTTCATAGATCGACCCTAAACTGTAAAAAATCAAGCCCCACGCTGCCTTTCGCAAACTATTAGCAAATGTTTAACCACGAAGTGGCCAAGATAAGACCATGGAACTATTACGACTCAAAAAATTAGACCTGCTCGTAAGCGTGGGCTGTTTCGTCTTGTTAGGCTATTTCGCCTGGCAAGCCGAAAGAGGTACGCGTGGCCTGACGTACAATTCCGAATTGAACACACGCGTGAAAAAACTTGGGAATGATTTTGACGAAATAAAATCCAAACGCAAAGTGCTGGAAGACAAAGTTGCCGAGCTGCGTCCGAACACAATTGACCCGGATCTGCTTGATGAAATGGCGCGCAAAACGCTGAATTATGTATCGCAGCGCGACGTCATTGTGAATATCTCCAACTGATTTCTGAATAGAATCCGTACGATAAACCGAATTTCGGTTAACATCACTTTTTGCAAGCGCATACAAGCATTTACTGCTAGGGTTTCTCCAAATTAATGGGAGTTAGCCGATGGCCGTCAGCTCAGCCTACCTTGCGCGCAAAGCCGCAAAAGCAGAAAAATCTGCAAAATCATCATCGAAGCAAGATCTCAAGAATTCGGGCCTCACGCAGGACGAAGAGCTCAAAGCCTATTACGACATGCTGATGATCCGTCGCTTTGAAGAAAAGGCTGGCCAGCTTTATGGCATGGGGCAGATCGGCGGCTTCTGCCACCTTTATATTGGCCAAGAAGCTGTAGTGGTTGGCATGGAAATGGGTGCCATTGAAGGCGACCAACGCATCACCTCTTATCGTGACCATGGCCACATGCTGGCCTGCGGCATGGAAGCCAAGGGCGTGATGGCTGAATTGACCGGGCGGCAAGGCGGTCTTTCAAAAGGCAAAGGCGGCTCCATGCATATGTTCAGCGTGGAAAAGCAATTTTACGGCGGCCATGGCATTGTTGGGGCGCAGGTGCCGCTGGGGGCGGGGCTTGCCTTTGCCAACAAATATCGCGGCAACAAGAATGTTTCGATGGTCTATTTCGGGGATGGCGCGGCCAACCAAGGCCAAGTTTATGAAACCTTCAACATGACCTCAATCTGGAAGCTGCCAGTGATATTTGTGATTGAAAACAATCGTTACGCCATGGGCACGTCGGCCACAAGGTCAACCGCCGCGTCTGATCATTTGGGCGCCCGCGGTGAAGCATTTGGTATCCCTTCCGAGCAAGTGGACGGCATGGATGTGCGTGCTGTGAAGGAAGCGGCGGACCGTGCGATGGAACATTGCCGCGCCGGCGAGGGGCCCTATATTCTCGAAATGATGACTTATCGTTATCGCGGCCACTCCATGTCTGACCCTGCGAAATATCGCAGCAAGGAAGAAGTGCAGAAAATGCGCGAGGAGCATGACCCGATTGAGCAGGTCAAAGCCCGATTGCTGGCTTCCAACCGTGCCACTGAAGAAGATTTAAAAAAAATGGATGCCGACATTCGCGAGATTGTGACAGCAGCGGCGGATTTTGCAGTGGCGGACGCTCTGCCTGATGTTTCAGAACTCTACACCGATATCTATAAGTCTGCTTGAGGAGAACAAAACATGCCAACCATCCTCATGCCAGCGCTTTCGCCCACCATGGAAGAAGGCAAATTAGCCAAGTGGCTGAAAAATGTCGGGGACCCGGTAAAGGCCGGTGACATTCTGGCCGAGATCGAAACTGACAAAGCGACAATGGAAATTGAAGCCATTGACGAAGGCGCTTTGACAGAAATTATCGTTCCTGCCGGAACTGAGGGCGTAAAAGTGAATGCGCCGATTGCGGTGATCGGTGCGCCGTCGGTAGGGACCTCATCCGGCGCTGTCGCGCCACCTTCTCCAGAGGAGAAGGATGAGGCCAATGCAAAACCGACGCCCTTCTCCTCTGGAGAAAGTGCCCGAAGGGCGGATGAGGTTTCTCAGCAACAAGACCCCGAGATTCCCGCTGGCACCGAAATGGTTTCGATGACCGTGCGTGAAGCCATCCGCACCGCGATGTCAGAAGAGATGCGCGCGGATAAAGACGTATTCCTGATGGGCGAGGAAGTCGGCCAATATCAGGGCGCTTACAAGATCAGCCAAGGTATGCTGGATGAATTTGGCCCTGAGCGCGTGATTGATACGCCAATTACCGAACATGGCTTTACGGGCATCGCCACGGGTGCGGCCTTCGCGGGCCTCAAACCCATCGTCGAGTTTATGACCTTCAATTTCGCCATGCAGGCGATTGACCACATCATCAATTCTGCGGCGAAAACGCTTTATATGTCTGGCGGGCAAATGGGCTGCCCCATTGTGTTCCGCGGTGCCAATGGTGCTGCCGCCCGCGTGGGCGCACAGCACAGCCAAGATTATGCCGCCTGGTATGCGCAAATCCCCGGCCTTAAAGTGGTGATGCCCTATACAGCCGCAGATGCTAAAGGCCTGATGAAGGCTGCGATCCGCGACCCTAATCCGGTGATTTTCCTCGAAAATGAAATTCTTTATGGCAAGTCTTTTGACGTGCCCAAGCTGGACGACTGGATTGTGCCCATCGGCAAGGCGCGCATCGCCCGCGCTGGCCATCACGTCACCATTGTCTCGTTCGGCATTGGCATGACCTATGCGCTGGGGGCGGCTGAAAAACTGGCGGCAGAGGGAATTGAGGCTGAGGTGGTAGATTTGCGCACCATCCGCCCGCTGGACATTGAAACCGTGATCGCCAGCGTGAAAAAAACCAATCGCTGCGTTTGCGTGGAAGAAGGCTTCCCGCGCTTCTCAGTGACTTCGGAGCTCGCCGCCGAAATCATGACTCACGCCTTTGATTATCTCGATGCGCCAGTTGCGCGCGTTGCAGGCAAAGACGTGCCGATGCCTTATGCTTCTAATCTTGAAAAACTGGCGCTGCCCACCGTTGATGAAGTGGTGGCCGCCGCAAAAGGAGTTCTCTATGTCTGACCACGATCATCATCACCACGACCACAGCCACGAAACCCATCCGCACCAGTTGCAGCCACCGCATGAAGTGTTCCATGATCCCAAGGCGGGCGAGATTGCGCGCGCTTGGATTGTCGGTGGACAATTGAGCCTGTCGCTGCACGCCATGGCCTTCGGCAAGCCTGATGTGTGGGGCCATGTTCTGGCAGGCATGGCGCAGCAGGTCGCTGGCGCTTGCGCCGAAATGGGCCATGGTACGGCGGCAGCAAATCTTGATGCCATTCGAAAAGCGCTGACTGAAGATTTGAACAAGGCCGCAGCCCAGGCTTCGGTTCTCAACAACAAATAATCTGAAGAGGGGAAACCCATGCCCGTCAACGTCCTCATGCCCGCCCTTTCGCCTACCATGGAGAAAGGCAAACTTGCCAAGTGGCTCAAGAACGAGGGCGACAAGGTGAAATCAGGCGATATCCTCGCCGAGATCGAAACCGACAAAGCCACGATGGAAATCGAGTGCATTGACGAAGGCACCTTGGGCAAAATCCTGGTGCCAGCAGGCACCGAGGATGTGTTGGTCAACGCGCCCATCGCCGTGATTTTGGGCGAGGGTGAGAAGTTGGGGGATGCTGTGGCTGTACCATCAGGTGCTTCGAGGCCGCCTGCGGCGGCACCTCTGCATGAGGAAAAATCTGTTGCCCCTCACCCTGAGGTGCCTGCGCCTGCGCAGGCCTCGAAGGGTGCGCCAAAAGCTGGAGATCGCGTCTTCGCATCCCCACTCACCCGCCGCCTGGCCAAAGAAAAGGGCATCAATATTTCATCTGTACACGGATCAGGCCCGCATGGCCGCGTGGTGATGAAGGACGTGGAAAACGCTCAACCTTCTCCCCTTGCGGGAGAAGGTGCCCGAAGGGCGGATGAGGGGGCCACGAGTCGGAACTTCGCTCCCCCACCATCCGATGCTTCTGTGCTCAAGCTCTTCGAGGAAGGCAGCTATGATCTCGTGCCGCATGACACGATGCGCAAAGTCATCGCCCGCCGCCTGACCGAAGCGAAACAAACCGTGCCACATTTCTATGTGACGGTGGATATTTCGCTGGAGAAATTGCTGGAGCTGCGTGAGCGCCTCAATTTACAAGCACCCAAAGACAAAGAGGGCAAACCCGCTTGGAAAATCTCAGTCAATGATTTTGTGATCAAGGCCATGGCCATGGCGCTGATCAAAGTGCCGGATGCCAATGTGAGCTGGACCGAAAGTGCTATGGTGAAACACAAACATGCCGATGTGGGCGTGGCGGTTTCCATCCCCGGCGGTTTGATCACGCCCATCGTGCGCTCGGCTGAACGCAAAGGCCTCGCGCAAATCTCAACCGAGATGAAAGATTATGCCGCCCGTGCCAAGGCCCGCAAGCTGAAGCCGGAGGAATATACCGGCGGCTCATGCTCGGTCTCCAACATGGGCATGATGGGGGTGAAAAACTTCCAGGCCATCGTCAACCCACCCCAAGCCACCATCCTGGCTGTGGGTGCAGGCGAACGCCGCCCTGTGGTGCGCGGCAATGAGATTGTCATCGAACAAATCATGAGCGTGAACCTCTCCACCGACCACCGCGCCGTGGATGGCGCACTGGGCGCGGAGTTCTTGGGCGCGATCAAGATGTATCTGGAAGAGCCCGGGCTGATGTTGGTTTGAGTAAGTTGCCAAACTTTGACAGGATCGTTGCGCTAGTAACATTAGCGGTAGCAATGTTTGTTGCGTGGCAAGGATATGCAACACGAGATCAGCAGTTCAAGTTGTTAGA
>JAGWUY010000086.1 GCA_028868255.1 Alphaproteobacteria bacterium
TTAAAGTCGATGCCGTAATTCAGGCCCACGGTGGCAAAAAGAAAAATAGAGGCTGCACAGAGAATACCCGAAACAAAAAAGCCAAAGCGGCTCCACCGCATGAACGGCAGCTTGGTATCATCTGGAATAAGGCGAAGTGGTTTCCAGAGCATCAGAGGTTAATCTCCTTTGGGCGCTTCCACTTCACCCACATGGCAACCATGAACTTGGTGAGCAGAAATGCAGTAAACATGGTGGTGGCAATGCCGACGGCCAGCGTCACAGCAAAACCGCGGATCGGGCCGGAACCTACGCCAAACAATACAACGGCAGCAATGAGCGTCGTAATATTGGCGTCAAACACCGTGGCAAACGCGGCTTTGAAACCCGTTTCAATAGCACCCATGGCCGAGCGGCCATTGCGCCACTCCTCGCGGATGCGTTCATAAATCAAAACGTTCGAGTCAACTGCCATACCCAGCGTCAACACAATGCCAGCAATGCCAGGTAAAGTCAGCGTAAAGCCAAACAGGCTCATCACTGCGATCAGCATGATGAGATTGATGATAACGGCAATATCTGCAATCACACCAAACAAGCCATATGGCAAAAGCATAAACACCATCACAGCAACAAGCCCGACCAAACTGGCCATCAAACCCGCGCGGATAGAATCGGCACCCAAGCTTGGACCCACTGTTTGCTCTTCAATAATATTGAGCTTGGCAGGCAAAGCGCCAGAGCGCAGCACAATGGCCAAATTGTTGGTTTCATCCAAAGTGAAGCGGCCTGAAATTTCTCCCGAACCACCGAGAATTGCCGAACGGATAACTGGCGCACTCATAATCACATCGTCAAGAATGATCGCAAAAGGCTTATCGATGTTTTCAGATGTTAGCTTACCAAAACGCAGAGCGCCTTTTTGGTTAAATTTAAACGTCACAACTGGAGAATTGTCTTGGCCAAAAGCAGATTGGGCGTCATTCAAATCGCCACCGTCAACCGTGGCGCGGCCAGATGTCTGCACCCAAGTTTGCGGCAAAGTTTTAAGGTCTTCCGCAGTCACCTTTTCGCCCTTGGCTTTTTTGGCTTCAGTTAAACGGTCAACGTCTGCTTTTTGCGGCAGCCCTTTGCATTCTGGCGGCGGCACTTGTGCTGCAGACGTCGGTTGCTCTGCACACAAAAGTTGAAAAGTCAGTTTCGCAGTTGAACCCAAGAGCTGCTTGATCTTTGCCGGATCTTGCAAACCTGGCACTTCCACAGAAATGCGATCCTTACCCTGCTGTTGAATTACAGGTTCTGTCGTGCCAGAACCATTGATGCGACTTTCAACAATTTTCAGTGATTGGTTGATGGCTGCTGCAATTTTGGCATCAAGCCCAGCACTATCGATCGTGAAATTAAATTGCTGGTCTGACTGGCTCAGTTTGTAGAGAGTGACCTGCGTACCAGATCCAAAAAGCCCGCCCGTGAGCGGTTGAATCAATTTGGTTAGCTCGGTTTTGGCCTTTTCAAGGTCTTCTGGTTTGGTGATGCGAACTGTCACCCCGGAATCTATTTTTGAAATGCCACTATAGCCGATCTTGGCCTCGCGCAAGCTGGCGCGAATATCGCCGGTCAATTGCTGATCCAGCTTGTCAGTCATGTCTTTATGATCGACCTGCATCAAAATGTCAGAGCCGCCTTGCAGATCGAGGCCGAGTGTCAGCGGATGCAGCCCCATGTGGTCAGCCATGTAGGTCTTAACAGACGCAGGCATGATATTGGGCGAAGCAACCAATAAAGAAATCAGCACCGATGCTACGATGCCAATTATCTTCCAGCGCGAATAGTGAAACATTCGAGAAGCCTATTTCTTCTTGGTATCGTTGGCGGCTTCGGCCTTCATCGGCTCACCCTTGGCGCGGACATCGGCAAGCCCTTGGCGCAGCACGCGCACTTCCACGCCCTTGCCCACTTCAACAAGAAGCTCGTTGTCATCAACCACACGAACCACTTTGCCAATCAGGCCGCCATGTGTCACCACCGTGTCACCACGAGCAACCTTGCTCAACATGGCTTGATGCTCCTTTGCTTTGGCTTGCTGTGGGCGGATCATAAAGAAATAAAACACAGCGGCTATGGCGATCATCGGAAAAACAAATCCAATAATATCCCCCGCACCGGGTGTTGCACCTGCTGTTTGAGCAATGGCTTCCGTCACAAACATATTATTCTCCCAAAGCCAACTGCGTGGCAACCGTCGCGAAACAAAACTTGCGCGGAATATAGCGATGGATTAGGCCATTGCAACCTCAACCACCAAGAAATTCAAACTTTTGTTCTGGTTCCCCAAATGGCAAAAATCAGCGAAAAAGCACTTCTTACCCGCATTGCGGAAGCCTTGGAACGGGTTTCACCGCCCTCGCCGCCAAAGCCCAATTTCAAAACCGCAGAAGCCTTTGTGTGGAACGCCTTCCCACCCGGCCTCTTGCCCGTGGCCAAGGTCAACCGCGTAGACTTGTCGCTGCTGCAAGGCGTTGATGCCGCGCGCGACACGCTGCTGGACAATACTTTGCGCTTTGCCACGGGTTTACCTGCCAACAATGCCCTGCTCTGGGGGGCACGCGGCATGGGCAAATCCAGCCTTGTTAAAGCCGTCCACCGCCATGTGGCCGCCAAAACCAAAAACATATTAAAAATTGTGGAAATCCACCGCGAAGATATTGAAAGCCTGCCCGCCCTCATGGCGCTGGTGCGCCAAACACCAAATTGCAAATTCATCATTTTCTGCGATGACTTGTCTTTCGATGCAGACGATACGTCTTATAAATCCTTGAAGGCCGCGCTTGATGGCGGCTTGGAAGGCCGCCCCACCAACGCCATTTTCTATGCCACCAGTAACCGCCGCCATTTGTTGCCGCGCGATATGATCGAGAACGAGCGCTCAACCGCCATCAACCCGTCAGAAGCCGTGCAGGAAAAAGTGTCGTTGTCAGATCGCTTTGGCTTGTGGTTGGGCTTTCACCATTGCAGCCAGGATGAATATTTCGCCATGGTCGATGGCTATGCCAAACATTACAAACTGAAAGTCAAGCAAGATGCCTTGCACGCGGCAGCCAATGAATGGTCAGTCACACGCGGGGCAAGGTCAGGCCGCGTTGCCTGGCAATTTATTCAAGACCTCGCGGGAAAGCTGGGCCAAGTTCTCGATTTTTAGGCGCGGCAAATCGCAAATTCGTCAAGTCGAATAGAATCACTTAACACTTGGCGGCATGAAAAAACTTGCCGCACTGCTGTTCATTGCCTTCACGTCCTTCGCCCACGCCCAGGAAGAAGGCCCATTTCACCCGATGGATGCGTTAACCCCCACCGAGATTGAAAACACGGTAAAGCTGCTCGCGGCCGCAGGCGATGTGGACAAAGACACGCGCTACCCCACAATGGCCCTGCGCGAGGCCCCCAAAGATGTAATCCGCAGTTGGAAAAAGGGCCAGCCCTTCACCCGCGCTGCTTTTGTGATTGTGCAGAAGAAGGGCAAGATTTTCGAATCCGTTGTCGATATATCTGGCAAAAAAGTTCTGTCCTTCACCGAAAAGCCCGGCGCGCAACCCATGATTATGGATTATGAATGGGCCAAGGCGCGCGACAATTTCATGGCCGACCCGCGCTTCAAAGTTGCCATGGAAAAGCGCGGCTTCAAAGACATGAAGCAGATTTTTTGCACCCCCAACTCCGCAGGAAGTTTTCCGGGTGATGGATTGCAAGGACGGCGCATTTTGAAAGTGCCGTGTTTCTCCGGCGATGAGCGCCTGCACCCCCTGCTCGCCCGCCCTATCGAAGGCTTAATGGGTATCGTGGATACGAATTCCGGCGAAGTGCTGGACGTGCTGGACCGTGAAGTGGTGGCCCTGCCCCCGGCGCCTGATGGCTATGGCAAAACCTTGCCCAAGCCTGACAAACCATTAAAGCCAATTGCCATGATCGCCCCCAAAGGCCCGAACATTGACCTGAGTGGAAATCTGGAAATCAAGTGGAACCGCTGGCAAATGCACGCTCGCGCCGACAAGCGCGCCGGCCTGATCTTGTCTCTCGTGCGCTTTGATGATGGCAAAAAGCTGCGCGACGTGGCCTATCAGATGAACCTGTCGGAACTCTTTGTGCCCTACATGAGCCCGGACCCGACTTGGAGTTACCGTACCTTCATGGACGCTGGTGAATTTGGTTTGGGCTATCTGATTTCATCTTTAAAGCCGGGCGTGGATTGCCCGCCCAACGCCATTTTTGTTGATCTCACCTTCCCAAATGACATTGGCGGCACCTACACACGCCCGGCAGCACTCTGCGTGTTTGAGCGCGCCAGCGGGGATCCAGCCTGGCGGCATTATGTAGCGAAAGACCAATCCGTTTCAGGCGTTCCACAGGTTGAATTGGTGGTGCGCCACATTCCTACTCTTGGAAACTACGACTACGTGATCGACTATGTGTTTAGCCCGCAAGGCAACATCACGCTGCGCACAGGCGCTACGGGCTTTGATGCCATCAAGTCAGTTCCCTCAAAAGACATGGAGAGCGCAACCGCACTAGAAGATACGCAATACGGAAACTTGATCGCGCCTTACACTGTGGCCATCAACCACGACCATTATTTCAATTTCCGACTCGATTTGGATATCGATGGCCCGAAAAACTCACTTGTGCGTGATGCCTTCTATCCCGGGCCAGCCAAAGGTTCCGTCACACGTAAGTCTCTATGGACGTTGAAGACTGGGCGATATACGGCAGAAGGGCCAATTGTGCCCGATCATGCAGCAACGGGGGGCGAAATATGGCGCATCATCAATCCAAATGAGAAGTCAGGCCTTAAATTCAACCCCTCCTATTGGATCAATACCAATCATCAGGCCAATTCTATTCTAGACCCCAATGACCCACCACAATTGCGGGCAGGCTTTACCCAACAAACACTATGGGTCACAAAACGGCGCGACGATCAATATTGGGCGGCAGGTCTTTACCCTAACCTCTCTACAAAAGACGAAGGCTTACCGGCCTTCGTCAGTAAAAAAGAATCCATCATCAATGAAGATTTGGTTTTGTGGTATAATGTAGGCTTCCGCCACGCGCCACGGCCAGAGGATTTTCCAATTCTGCCAACCTTCTGGCACGAGATGACATTGCGGCCAGCTTTTTTCTTTGACCGCGACCCCTCAATGACCTTTAATCCCGGCACACTGGAAACCAAGGATTGATCATGAAACTTTACGGTGTGTTGCTCTCCCCCTTCGCGCGCATGTGCATGGTGACGGCGCTAGAGGCGGGCCTCGCCAGCCGCGTGCAACTGATCAACACGGAAGTAAAGCCGACGGAGGTGAACGCCGCCTTGGCCAAAATTTCTCCCATCGGCAAAATTCCGATTCTGGAAACCGATCACGGCCACGGCATTTATGACAGCCGCGTGATCATGGAATATTTTACCCATGCGGGTGGCAACACGTCGCTGCTGCCGCATGAGGGCGTAAAGCGTTTCCGCATCCTCACGCTTCTGGCCCTGGCCCAAGGTATGGCCGATGCCGCTGTCAGCCTGCGCTATGAAACCTTCGCGCGGCCTGAAACCGCCCGCTGGCCTGATTACACCAAGCGCACAACCGAACGCATCAATGCCTGCCTCGATGAGCTGGAAGCCAATTGGCTGGTTGATCTCCAATCCGTCACATTGGGCTCAATCGCCGTGGCTGTGGCACTTGGCTATATCGATTTCCGCCATGATGCTTTACAATGGCGCAAGGGCCGCACTGGCCTTTCCCAATTCCATGAAAACTTCATCAAGCGCGACAGCATGGTCAATACTGCTTTGGGCGCATAGGGCCTATAAGGGGCTTATGACTGACTTCACCACCATCGTTTCCGGCGCTGGCCCTGCGGGTTTGGCCGCGGCCATTTTGCTTGCGCAAGATGGCGTCAAAACCGCTGTCATTGCCCCTGCCTCAACACAGGCAGACCCGCGCACCGTGGCACTGATGCAACCTTCCATCCGGTTGCTGAAATTTGCAAAGCTGTGGACACCAGAAATTGAGTGTGTTTCTGCGCCTCTACAAACGCTCCAAATCATGGATGACACGGGCCACTATGTCACTGCACCCACCGTCAGCTTCAGCTCAGATGAAGTGAAGCTGGATTGCTTCGGTTACAATGTGCCGCTCACCCAATTGATCCCCGCCATGCGCCAACGCGCATTGGATTTGGGCATTCCAATCATCGATACCAAAAGCGAAACTTCCGAACTTTTTAGCGATCATATCCTCGTCAAAACCTTGGATGGCCAAAGCCTGACGGCCCGCGTGCTCATCGCGGCAGATGGAGCAGCCTCACCCTTGCGGGTTGCTTGCGGCATCGGCGTTTCCAGCTGGTCTTATGATCAATCGGCTTTGATCACAGTATTTTCGCACACCGGCCCACACAACAACACATCAACCGAATATCATAAAACCGCCGGTGCCTTCACCACCGTGCCCATGCCCGGCAATCGCTCCAGCCTTGTGTGGATGGATCGCCCGGAAAAATGCAAAGCGCTTTTCGGACTGAGCGACCAGGAACTGGCCACAGAAATTCAGATCGAAACCCATGGTCGTCTCGGTCGAATTTCGGATTTGGGCGTGCGTAAGGTTTTTGCCATGAAGGGCGAGCGCGCAAACATTTTTGCCAAGGGCCGAACCTTGCTGATTGGCGAAGCCGCCCACACGGTTCCACCCATTGGTGCCCAAGGCCTCAACATGTCACTGCGCGATGCCGCCCAGGCAGCGGATTTGATCCTTGGCGCAGATGACCCTGGCAGCGACGGCGTGATGCAAGACTATAACGACATGCGCAAAGTAGATGTGGTACCACGCCAGCAGATGATCAGCCTGGTCAACATGTCGCTGTTGTCTGAATATGCCAGCTTTGGCTTGCTGCGTGCCGCGGGCTTGGCGGCCGTAGCTAAAATTCCACCCTTGCGGGATTTGGCCATGGCGCAAGGTCTGGCCCCTTCCAGCAACCTTCCTTTTGCCATGCGTTAAAAACATCCTCTGCTTGCAAAAGCGCTGAGAAATTGGCAATCAGACCCCATGCCTGTGTTTAACGAAGCCAAATTCCAAATCGGTCAAATTGTTCGCCACCGCCTGTTTTCATTTCGCGGTGTGATTTTTGATGTCGATCCGGAATTCAACAACACCGAAGAATGGTGGAACGCCATTCCCGTGGAAGCTCGCCCACGCAAAGACCAGCCCTTCTATCACCTGCTCGCCGAAAACGACGACACAGAATATGTGGCCTATGTGTCCGAGCAAAACCTGCTGAACGACGAAAGCCCCGAACCCGTGCGCCACCCCCAAGTGCGCGACTATTTCGCCGGATTTGATTCAAAAAAGAAGCGCTACAAGCTGAGAGACCACCGGGCGCATTGATTTACAAAGAACGAGAGGCGTCACGCGTTCAATTGTTTTTGGACGATTTCAATATTCAAAATTAGTTTAGGTAGTTCCTCAAGAATTACCTTCCAAACAATTTCGAAATTAGTTTCGTCATAATTGTGGGCAATGCGATTGCGCATACCTCTCATGCTGCGCCATGGAATTTGGTCAAATTGGTCCACTACACTTGGATATTTGGCAATTGCCCTAGCAGAATTTTCCCCAATAACAATCAGGCTCATCACTACCGCCTGTTGGGTTTTGATGTCAGACAAGAATTCTTCGAATCCAATTCCGTTTACAAATGAAAGTGCATTAAATGCCGCTCGATGCATGGTCGCGAGCAAGTCAGGAAGGCGCTGCTCATTCAAATCGGTCGAGCCTCTGACAAGACTTTGTCACGAAATCGCTTTGAAAGATCCAGCGGCGTCATGACATCCACTTTAACTCCTAACAGCTCCTGAATTTCGTCCTGAAAGCCCCCAAGGTCAAATAAAGTCGCGCCGGGCAATGCATCTACCAACAGGTCGAGATCGCTTTCTTCTGTATCTGTCCCATGCAACACCGATCCAAACACACGCGGATTGGCAACCTTGAATCGCTTGGTCGCGTTCAAGATCGCATCTCGGTGCAGCTTCAGTGTTTCCGACGGTTTCATCCGAACACCCTACCACATTTCGTGAGGGCGCGCAAAACCGCCTCACTCCACCGTCACACTCTTCGCCAGATTGCGCGGCTGATCCACATCCGTGCCGATGAACACGGCAGCATGATAAGCCAGCAACTGCACAGGGATTGCATAAATCAGCGGGCTGATGAAGGCATGGGCATGCGGCACACGAATATGCTTGAAGGTTTTATGCGCATTATCCTTGTGGCTATGATCATCGGTGATCAGCACAATCTTGCCGCCACGCGCCGCCACCTCTTCCATGTTCGAAATGGTCTTTTCATAAAGCTCATCGCGCGGCGCAATCACGATCACCGGCACATGTTCATCTACCAGTGCAATCGGCCCGTGTTTGAGTTCACCTGCGGCATAACCTTCAGCATGAATGTAGGAAATTTCCTTGAGCTTCAAAGCCCCTTCCAGCGCCAGCGGATAATTGATGCCACGGCCCAAGAACAACACGTCCCGCGCCTTGGATATTTCCTTGGCCACGGCTTCAATGTTTTTCTCTTCTTTGAGAATCTCAGTCATATGGCGCGGTGCTTCAATCAGTGCGCCCACATATTCCTGCTCTTGCGCAGGGCTCAACGTGCCGCGCAATTTGCCCGCAAGCAAAGCAATGCAGGCCAGCGCCGCCAATTGGCAGGTGAAGGCTTTGGTCGACGCCACACCAATTTCCGGGCCCGCATAAGTGCGGAACACCAATTCGGATTCGCGCGCAATCGTGCTTTCGGGCACATTCACCACGGCCATGATGTGCTGGCCCTGAGATTTGGAATAGCGCAGGGAA
>JAGWUY010000087.1 GCA_028868255.1 Alphaproteobacteria bacterium
TTAGATGGGGATTAAAGCACAGAATTAAAGCAGAATCTCAATTTGCCAATTTAGCGTCGCAGGCGGCAGTTTTCAGCATATCCAGCTTTGCCAATTTGCCTTTAAGGGCATATGTTCCGTAGTCTAAGACCAGATCTGTTGAGACGCCATTTTCATACATATTGAAACTGGCCTGATAGACTGGTTTTTCTACATGATCATCGTCAGCCGGAAAATAGCTGATCGTCATCGGCCATGACACGAGGCCTTTGAGCGGGGCCGTTTCGGAGTTGTCCTTATCAGGGGCAAAAGTGCCTGGTGGACGAATTTTGCCAATGAAAGTAATGGCCTTATAGGTTTTCTCGCCATCGGAGCCATCGAACACGATAGAGCTATCTCGCGTTCCACCCTTCTTGGCCAAATCCAACAAATGCACTTGATGGGTAGAAGGAAACAGCGCTTTTGCAGGCACTGTGAAATCCAAAACTTTAGGCTTGGTCATGGAGCCTTTGGCCTCCTGACCTGGCTTGTCGCGCTTTACCTTGAGCTTTTCTTCCGAATCCAAAGTGCCTTCAACGAACTGCTTCTGGCTCAAATTCATTTCCAAACCATCACCTGATTCCCAGGTGGTGAGTTGGGTATCCAATACTTGCGTGCCTTTTTCGGCCTGAACATAGCGATTTGCAATTCGGTATGTCACGGCCCAACCTTCGCATGAGGTTCCGTTCAATTCATAAGCAAGGCGGCCATTGATGGCGGTGTAGCCACTTCCGCTGTCGAGACGCATGGTGCTGAGATCATAAACAGCGCGGTGGGCGGCCAGTGTGGCGGCATGGGTCGAACCTGCCATCACCAAGGCGGCTGCGGCACGGCCCAGCCATTTCAAAATATTCATCTCCCAAAAACCCCCGTGACAAGCCAAAGCGAATATCCCTACAATACTGCTAAGAATGGCAAAATAACGCCTAAATAAGCTTTAACATAAATGATCACCACGTGTTTTCTGGCATGGCATTAGGAAGATTTGATGCGTTTTACTCCACAATTGCGTGATTTGCACTGGCTGGTGGCCCGACCCATCGCTCATCGCGGCCTGCATGATGAAAAAAACAGTGTGGTCGAAAATTGCGAAAAGGCCTTCGCCAGTGCGCTGACCCATGGCTATTCCATCGAATGCGACATTGAGCTGACCAAGGATGGTGAGGCCGTGGTTTTTCATGATGATGAAATCGACCGAGTGATGGATGGCACAGGCCCTGTTCGATCATTCAGCGCACGCCAACTGAAGGCCAAAAGCTACAAACAAGGCAAAGACAAAATCCAAACTTTGGGCGAATTGCTAGAACAAGTAGACGGTCGCCAAACTCTGGTGATTGAAATCAAATCGCTGTGGGATGATGATCTAACGCTAACATTGCGCGCACTTCAGGTGTTGGCAGATTATCAAGGGCCTTACGCACTGATGTCTTTTGATCCACATCTCATTGCCTGTGTCGCCGAGCGTGCCCCGCACACTGTGCGCGGTATCACCGCAGATCGGGTGACAGACCCATATTACCAGCCGCTCTCCATTGCGCGGCGGCTGGAAATGCAGAGTTTTTCACACCTGCCAAAATCTCGCCCGCATTTTGTTTCGTTTGATGCTAATGGCTTTCCTTTTGCGGCGGTAGGTGAAATTCGAGAAAAAGGTCACCCCATTATCTGTTGGACCATTCGCACGCCGGAACAAGCGTCACGCGCATTGCGCTATTGCGACCAGATTACATTTGAGAATTATCGCCCGGCATGACTACAAAAATCACCGCCATATCATCACTGCGCGATGTTTCCGCCGCAGATTGGGATTCATGCGCGGGTAACGACAACCCGTTTGTGTCACATGCCTTTCTTCTGGCGCTTGAAATGTCTGGCTCCGCCACCGCAAAAACGGGGTGGGCGGGGCAACATTTGATTTTAGAGGACAATGGCAAGATTGTTGGGGTTGTGCCCTGCTATCTTAAAACCCATTCGCGCGGCGAATATGTGTTTGACCATGGTTGGGCCGATGCTTTCACGCGCGCTGGCGGACGCTATTATCCAAAACTTCAGGTCTCAGTCCCGTTTACACCCGCTACAGGGCCGCGCCTGCTGGCGAGCACTGCTGAACATCGCTTGGCTTTGGCGGAAGGCTTGCTCACATTGTGCGAGCAAAGCAAAGCCTCATCAGTTCATATTACGTTTGCGCTGGATGCTGAAGCGCAAGAACTTCAAAATGCGGGTTGGTTGCTGCGAAATGACATTCAGTTTCACTGGCACAATCAGGGCTACCTGAGCTTTGCTGATTTTCTGGCGCAGCTTTCATCATCCAAGCGCAAGAATATCCGCAAAGAGAGAGAGGCAGTGGCGCGTGGAGGCATCACCTTTGAGCATGTAACAGGCGCTGCCCTAACCGAAGCGCATTGGGATCACTTCTATGCATTCTATATGGATACGGGTAGCCGCAAATGGGGAGATCCCTATTTGACTCGCAAGTTTTTCAGCCTGATCAACCAGACGATGCCAGAAAAAACCTTGCTGGTGATGGCCAAGCGTGAGGGCCGCACCATTGCCGGCGCATTGAACTTCATCGGCAAAGATACGTTGTTTGGGCGCAATTGGGGTTGCACCGAAAACCACCCCTTCCTGCATTTTGAAACCTGCTACTATCAGGCCATGGATTTTGCCATTTCACGCGGCCTTGCCAAAGTCGAAGCGGGGGCACAGGGCGAACACAAATTGGCGCGTGGTTATTTGCCGGAAAAAACCAACAGCCTGCACCACCTCGCCCATCCGGGCCTCGCCCGCGCGGTAGCGGATTATCTGGAGCAAGAGCGCGCAGCCATTGCGCAAGATCAAGACGTGCTGGGCCAGCACTCACCATTCCGCCATGAAGAACAAGACTAAAAAACCATGCCCGGCTTCCCGGGCATGGTGGCAACATATTACTCAGATTTTTGCGCGGTACGATCCGCCATAAAGCGCTCAAAATCTTCCTTGTCCTTGGCGTGGCGCAGCTTGGTCAGGAACTCATCAAATTCGCGGCGTTCATCATCCAACTTCCGACGCAGGGCTTCCAATTCGGCGATCTTGGCGCTGCGATATTCATCAAAGGCGCGGTTTCCCGTTTCGAAGCTTCTTGCGCCACGGCTCCATTTGCCCGCAAAGTTTGATACGGTGTCAGAGGTTTTTTGCCAGTTTGACCACGGAGCTTCCATTTCGCTTGCACCCTTCCAGATTTCGCCTTTTTTCATCTTCAAAAACAACGCCACCAAGCCGATCGGCCAAAACACGGCAAGCCCGCCAACCACAGCGCCGATTTCATAAATCGACCACGGCTTCTTGATCATTTGCGTGCCACCACAGCAGCCACGCTGCATGCGCGGTTGAAAATCTTGGGTGCTTGCACCAGCTGTATCCATCATACTGCCCTCCATTGGATGTCCTCTTGAAATGGGAAGGCCGGGTTGGTTTTCAAGGGAGGTATGTTGAATTTAATCTTTCGCCTTGCCCATTCACCCGCTAAAAGCACCCCACATCAGATTTTGAGGATTTCCAAATGCCCGTTCTTAAGTCACGCACTTCTACTCATGGCCGTAACATGGCGGGCGCGCGCGGCCTGTGGCGCGCCACGGGCATGAAGGACAATGATTTCGGCAAGCCGATCATTGCCATTGTCAATAGCTTTACGCAATTTGTGCCCGGCCATGTGCATCTGAAGGATCTGGGCCAACTCGTGGCCCGTGAAGTGGAGGCCGCAGGCGGCGTGGCCAAGGAATTCAACACCATCGCCGTGGATGATGGCATCGCAATGGGCCATGACGGCATGCTCTATTCCCTGCCCTCGCGTGAGATTATCGCGGACAGTGTGGAGTACATGGTCAATGCCCATTGCGCGGATGCGATGGTGTGTATTTCCAATTGCGATAAAATCACGCCCGGCATGTTGATGGCGGCCATGCGCCTGAACATTCCTGCCGTGTTTGTTTCTGGCGGGCCTATGGAAGCGGGCAAATATATCGCCCTCTCAGGAGTGACCAAGGCGCTCGACTTGGTGGATGCGATGGTGGCGGCGGCGGATGATAAATATTCCGATGCGGAAGTGGAAACGATTGAACGTTCCGCCTGCCCCACTTGCGGTTCATGCTCTGGCATGTTCACCGCAAACTCCATGAACTGCCTGACGGAAGCCTTGGGACTTTCGTTGCCCGGCAATGGCTCTACACTGGCCACCCATTCGGATCGCAAGCGTCTGTTCCTTGAGGCTGGGCATCTGATTGTTGATATTGCCAAGCGCTACTATGAGCAGAATGATGAGAGCGTGCTGCCGCGCAATGTGGCCTCGTTCAAAGCGTTTGAAAATGCTATGACGCTGGATATCGCCATGGGTGGTTCCACCAACACGGTGCTGCACATTCTCGCTGCCGCGCATGAAGGCGGCATTGATTTCACCATGGATGATATTGACCGCTTGTCGCGCCGCGTGCCTTGCATTTCAAAAGTGGCACCCGCCAAATCTGATGTTCACATGGAAGATGTTCACCGTGCGGGCGGCATTATGGCGATTTTGGGTGAGTTAGAAAAAGCGGGCCTCATTCATTCTGAATTGCCAACTGTACATTCTGCCACCTTGGGTGCTGCGATCAATCATTGGGATGTGACGCGCAGCAACTCCAAATCTGTGCGGGAGTTTTTCTTGGCCGCACCTGGTGGCGTGCCATCGCAAACGGCCTTCAGCCAATCACGCCGCTGGGATGAATTGGATGTTGACCGTGAACACGGTGCCATTCGCAGTGTGGAACATGCCTTCTCTAAAGATGGTGGCTTGGCCGTGTTGAAAGGCAATCTGGCGCTGGATGGCTGTATCGTCAAAACCGCTGGCGTGGATGAAAGCATTTTGAAATTCACCGGCCCTGCCGTGGTGTTTGAATCGCAGGATTCGGCAGTTGCTGGCATTCTGAATGGGGATGTGAAGGCGGGCGATGTGGTGGTCATACGCTATGAAGGCCCGCGCGGCGGCCCCGGCATGCAGGAAATGCTGTATCCCACAAGCTATATCAAGTCGAAGGGGTTAGGCAAGGCTTGCGCGCTAATCACCGATGGCCGCTTCTCTGGCGGCACGTCTGGCCTGTCCATCGGGCACGTATCGCCTGAGGCGGAAGAAGGTGGCTTGATCGCACTGGTGAACACGGGCGACACAATCGAGATCGACATTCCGAACCGCACCGTCAATCTGGCTGTGCCTGCGGCGGAATTGGAGGCGCGCAAAGCCGCCCAGCTGGCACGCGGCAAGGATGCGTGGACGCCTGCCAAACCCCGCCCCCGCAAGGTGACAACGGCGCTGCGGGCTTATGCTGCCTTTGCAACGAGTGCGGCCAAGGGTGCGGTAAGGAATGTGCCTTGATCTGTTCGAACCTTCTTCCCTTGCGGGAGAAGGTGGATCGCCGCGAAAGCGGCGAGACGGATGAGGGGTAAGTTTCCTCCTATTCAAATTTTGCCATCTCGACTCGCGGAACCACCCCCTCATCCGCCCTATCGGGCAGCTTCTCCCGCGAGGGGAGAAGGTTGGCATAAATGAACCGCGTCAAACCGCATCCCGCCTCAGTGGCGTCGTCGAGCAATGTATCCCGCCGCCATTCTTGTGCATCGCTGCATAAGGGATCACCGTCCAACTCACGCCGTGTTTGGCCAAATTATCCAACGTGCGGTTGCTGGCGCCTTCGGGGATCAGCAGTTTTCCAGGGGCGATGGCCAGTGAGTTGTTGATCCAGGGGTCGTCTTGCGGGTCCAGCTCAATCAGGCGCACGCCGCGGGCTTTCAAATTTTCCATGAAGGAATATGGCAGGCCGAAGGGATTGACCAAGGCCAAGTCCTTATCGATCATCGGGAACGACACATCAATGTGGATGTCATAGCCCGGCAGCTCCACAATCAGCAGCTCCACGCCCTGGCGCTTTAACACCTCGCCCACCTGCTCCGCACCCTCGCGGTTCACGCGCACGCCCACGCCGATGGCAGCCGTCTTGTTGTTGATCCAGGCAAAGCTGCCGCCTTCCATAATGCCTGTGCCGGATATTGTGCGCAGGATGGGCACGCCGATTTTTGCCAGCGTGCGGGTGATGGCCAGTTCCTCACCCCGGCGGATGCGCGCGCCCATGCGGCAGACAATCGCCCCACCCTTCACCATGATCAGCGGATCGCGCGTATAGCAGGATTTGAGGCGCGTCTCGTCCACGCCATCCACATAATGCACCTCTATGCCTGCGGCGTGGAAGGCCTTCACCATGGCATCATGTTGGGTTTGCATTTTGGGAATATCGGGCGGCGTGTCAGACTGGAAATACCAACCCTTTTCCAGATCGCCGAAGGAGCCGATTTCGGAGATGCGCATTTTGGCATCCACAATGTTCATTTCCTTGGCGGGCCGATGCACGAGGATGGAGCGGATGGTGCCCACATCATTATCAATGCCCCACACCTTGCCCCAATGTGCGGTGAGCTCGCTTTCGGATTCAAATGGCGGTTCAGCCGCAGCGGCGAACATTTTGATGGTTTGATTATAAACCCAATGCGGGTTGCCGCTGCTGGTCATGGTGCGCTCCGTGAATTTGGTGAAGGCATAGCATAGCAGTTTTAAGAAACCAGCGCTGAACTACTGCTGATGTGCATTTTCTAGCACCAAACGACCGGGGTGAATTGACTCGTCATTTTTCCGAGTTGAAGACCCAACACTTCCTTTGCGCCAGAAACCTGCATTGATCCTTATCAATGCGGTTCACGCCGACGCACCTCATCCATCAGGTTAGCCATAGCGCGGCGTACACCATGCAGTTGGTCAAGAAGGTGCAGCACAACACCCACGCCCTCGTCATTTACGCCCATCACATTTTGTAAGTCATTGATCAGCTGCACGCGTGAAAGATCAGCCTCAGTAAATTCACCATCTTGCGGCAGCAACCACTCTTCATGCACCCAGACTTCAAGCGTCTGCGGATCCAATTTGGTGCGCAACAGAAATTCAGATTTGGCAATAATCATAATTGCATCTCCTTGCGGGGATCGTAGCTTGCGTCAGGGCTCCAGTCAGACAAGAAATCATTGAGGGCCGCGTCGGGCATTTGTGGCAACACGATTTTTAATTTTACAAACTGATCACCCTTACCTGCAACGCCCTTGCCTTTGAGACGCAACAAAGCTCCGGTGTTGGACGCTTTGGGGATATTGAGCATGACGCTGCCAGTGGAGGTTGGCACTTTTACGGGGCCACCCAAAGCCGCTTCCTTGATGGTGACAGGCAGTTCTACAAAAATATCATCCCCCACGCGCGTGAAGAAAGCATGTGGCGCGACCGCAATTTGCACCAAAGCATCGCCATGGCCACCTGTACCTTGTGAGGCGTTGCCTTTGCCTTTCAGGCGCAGCGTCTGGCCTTCCTGAATGCCTGCGGGAATATTAACATCCAGTGCTCCCCCTCCAGGCAAGGAGATGCGCTGCAACCCGCCATTGACGGCATCGAGGAAAGAAACAGTAAGGCGGTATTGCGCATCTGCCCCCTTGGCATTGCGCTGCTTTTCGGCCTGCTTGCGGAACAACTCAGAGAATAGGTCATCTCCAGCAAAATCTTCAAATCCTGCGCTGCTTGCATAGGCATTCTGCTGCTGGCGGGCTTGTGGGTGGTCACGGTAGTATTGGCGCTCGCGCGCGGCGGCGGTTTCATTGCCAGCAGCATCTATCTCGCCTGCGTCAAATTTAGCTCGTTTTGCGTTATCGGAGAGCAGGTCATAGGCGATGCTTACGTCCTTAAACTTCGCCTCGGCAGACTTGTCACCGGGATTTAAGTCTGGATGCAGCTTCTTGGCCAAACCGCGATAGGCCTTGCGCACATCATCGGCGCTAGCGGTTTTGGCCACGCCCAAAATCTCATAAGGTGATTTCATCTCCCCCTCCTCTTGACAATGTAGGGCGGGGAACGCGCATTTTAAAGGCAACCTGTGAAAATGGTGGGCGGTGCAGGATTCGAACCTGCGACCCGATGATTAAGAGTCATCTGCTCTACCAACTGAGCTAACCGCCCGCCCTTTTCAGGACGAAGGCCCCGCAATAGGCGAGGCCAGTAAGCCAGCGTATAAGTGTGTTTTCAAATGTTGTCTAGCCATTCTTTATGTGAATGACGACGCTTTCAAGCGGACAAAAACTTGGCATATTGGCCCTATCAACGACCAGTTCAAAAATGGACAAAACAAACCTTAGCACGCGAAAGGAATTTATGTTACCAAAGTGCAAGTCGCCGAAATAACACAATAAATCTTGGTCAAGCGAAGTGTATTGTCTCTAATTGACGTGGCAGTACGCGGTGGGTCTTGTAAATAAATTTAGGTGCGCGTGGCATCGCACCCACACTACAGGGCTATGCGCATTGGCGCTTGGCCTTCGCAAATGAGGCGGGGCTGGCTTGGGTCCTTTCGCCCCCGACAGGCCCCTTGTAGCCCTGCTTCATTTGCATCCTATTGGGGGGAATTTTTGCGTGAATAACATTCGTACGTTGGCAATAACAGTTCTTCTGATTTTAGGGCGGGAATCGGCACTGGCGTCAAGCGAGGAAGCTTGGCAAGAACTTGCAAACCAAGTCAAAAAGAAATGTTTGGCCGAAACCAGCAAATCACTCACCAATCCAGAGATCGTAGTAGACCCGTATGGCTCAGAAAGTTATGGATTAGCAATTGTTTCAGGCGAAGCAAGCGGAACGAAAGTAAGCTATATCTGTTTGCTTGATAAAGCGAGTGGCCGTGTAGAAATTGGCAGTCAATTGCCATGGTTATATCAATAATCAAAAGCCTCTACCAATACAA
>JAGWUY010000088.1 GCA_028868255.1 Alphaproteobacteria bacterium
ACCGCACCGGCACCATTGGGCGCATATTTTTTCTGCAAGGCGTGGTATTTGTCAGTTGGCAAGCCCGCATAGTTCACCCATGCCACGCGCTTGTCTTTGGAAAGCCAGTTTGCCACTTTCAACGCGTTGTCGCTGTGGCGCTGCATGCGCAGTCCCAAAGTTTCCATGCCCGTAAGAATCAAGAAAGAATTGAGCGGTGCAATGGCTGGTCCTAAATCACGCAGGCCCAAAACGCGGCATGCAATTGCAAAGGCAATACCGCCAAACGTTTCATGCAGTTTCATGCCGTGATAGCTGTCGTTTGGTTCTGAGAGCAGGGGGTAACGCCCACTCTTTGACCAATCAAAATTACCGCCATCTACAATAACACCGCCCATGGAATTGCCATGGCCACCCATAAATTTGGTAAGCGAGTGGACAACGATATTGGCCCCATGTTTGAGCGGCTGGCACAGATAGGGCGTGGCCAATGTGTTATCGACGATCAAAGGAATGCCGGCTTTCTTTGCTACTTTGGCGATTGCCTCAATATCGGTCACCCGACCACCTGGGTTTGCAATAGATTCGACAAAAATTGCCTTGGTCTTGGGCGAAACGGCTTTTTCAAAAGAAGAAATATCATCTGTATCGGCCCACACCACATGCCATCCGAAGGATTTAAACGAATGGTTGAATTGGTTGATTGAGCCACCATAAAGCTGGCGCGCAGCAATAAACTCATCGCCCGGCTGCATCATGGTGTGGAACACCAAAAGCTGTGCGGCATGGCCAGAAGCCACGGCGAGAGCGGTGGTACCGCCTTCGAGGGCAGCGACCTTGCCTTCTAACACGGATTGTGTGGGGTTCATTATGCGAGTGTAAATATTGCCGAAGGCCCGCAACGCAAAAAGATCAGACGCGTGTTGCACATCGTTAAATACGAACGCCGTAGTCTGGTAAATCGGTGTGATGCGGGCACCGGTGGCCGAATCTGGCGCACCTCCTGCATGGATGGCGAGTGTGTCAAACCCCTGTTTCTGATCAGTCATGGCTTACTCCTGTGTTTTCAAGGAGCAAGCCTATTCTGGTTCGCGCTGAGGGGCAAGCGCCTCAATGAGGCGACATGCGCTTCAGCAAATTGTCTTTGTCAAAGAACTGGTGTTTCAATGCAGCAACCACATGCAGTGCCAAGAGACCAATGGTGAGATTGGTCGTCAAGCCATGGATAGAGCTGAGCCAACTCATTTCAAAATACGGCACATTAAAAAGATTGAAGATCGTCAGGTTTGCGAATTCGGGGTGTTTGCCAGCAATCAGCCTTCCCATTGCTGCCATGCCGCTAATAGGAATAAGGAACAACATGGCATAAAAAGCCAAATGCAATGCGTGCGAACCTTTGGCCTGCCAAGCAGGCATTGGCAAATCTGGCGGCGGCGGGTTCATCAAACGCCAAACCAAGCGCAAGACAGTCAGCGCCAGAATCGTTACACCAAGTGAGGCATGGAGGCCGGGATTTGCGGGCGCAGCACCGCCGAAGGATTTGATTAATCCTTCACCCCAGAACAGCATGTAGATCAGCAAGATTGCAGTGATCCAATGCAGCCAAATAGCCACTTGGGTATAACGTGTGGGCGAAACGCTCATAATAACTCCTGTGCAGAATGTTAACTGAAGACGGAAACCAACAAATTGTCCGTCGCGCTATTTTGGCGTGATTCTGCAATTCATTGAAACGACGATATTTTTAAATATGCTGCATGTTCGCAAGTTCAATCTTTGGGCAGCGATCCATGACCACTCTAAGGCCCTCTTTTTCTGCGCGTGCAGCGGCTTCATCATTTTGCACACCGATTTGCATCCAAATGACTTTGGGCAAAGGTGACAGCAAAAGCGCTTCATCTACAACCGCCCCGGCAGCGTCTGAGTTGCGAAAAATATCGACCATATCAATAGGCTCTACAACATCCACAAGGCTGGCCACCACAGTCTGGCCCAACACTATGTTCCCTGCCAAACCGGGGTTGATGGGGATCACATGATAGCCATGCTGCAACATGAAGTTCATAACCTCATGCGATGGCCGCGCCGGATTGTTCGAAGCTCCGACCAGTGCGATGGTTTTCACCTCACGTAAAATCTGCGGAATGAAATCAGGGTCATAATTCAACTGTTGCATTGGGAGGGCCAAACCGCTTTGCGCTTTTCCAGAACTGCGCCCACGCCTTCGCGTGCATCTTCGTTCATGAAATTTTCAACCATGGTGCGGGCACACACACTATAAGCCTCCTCCAGCCCCATTTCGCTCTGACGTTCTAACGTGGGCTTGCCAATTTCAATGGCGCGGCGCGATTTTGATGCGATCTTTTCGGCCAATGCCTGCACATGGGCTGTCAAGTCAGCCGCTTGCACCACTTCATTGACCAGCCCGATCCGCAGCGCATGTTGCGCATCATAGATGTCGCCTGTTAGTAACATTTCTCTGGCGTGTCGTGGCGAAACGGCGCGAGACAATGCCACCATGGGCGTTGAGCAAAAAAGACCGATATTCACACCCGGCGTGCAAAACCGTGCATGATCACTGGCGATTGCCATATCACAAGAGGCCACCAATTGGCATCCAGCAGCGCTTGCCAAGCCCTGCACCTCAGCAATTGTCACACAGCGGTGCCGAGAAATTGCCGACATCAACGCGCCACATTGGCTAAAAATTGCCGCGAAGTAGGCGGCCCCTTGGTCAAGGTCGGCTCGGTGCGCCGTCAATTCCTTTAAGTTATGTCCGGCTGAAAAAGCAGGGCCATCGGCAGCAAAAACGATGACACCAATTGAAGGGTCTTCTTGAGCCTCATAAACTGCTGACTCGAGTGCCGCCAACATCGCCTCTGACAAGCTGTTTCGCGAAGAAGTGTCGTTCAAGGTCAAACGCAAAACGGCGCCAACGCGAGCCGTTTTGAGAATAGTTGTCATTCGTCTGTTGCTTCCAACAGCTTTATCTTTTCACCATATTTGGGATCTTTGCTCAAGTCCTCAACAATCTTGCGGTTGTTTTCGGAAGGAATCATTGCTTGGAGATTTTTGATCATACGATCCTTCATGTCTTGGGCCATAGTTGTATCGGCTTTCACGTCATCTATCTGCAATTTGATGTCAGCAGTTTGGTCATTTAATTGGTTGTTGTAAGAAACACCCAATGTAGTAACGGCCAAGTTCCAGTCATTGACATCTTTAAAACCAAACGTTTTGACATCCGCTTCCATTTCCTTGCCGCGCGGATCCTTGTCGACGAACTCCTGCAAATCCTGATAATCTGCAAGTGGCGAATCCTTGTATTTGTCTTGAATCAGCACATAGGCATCCAACGCTTTTCGCGCCATGTCAGGGTTTAACTCTTCAATTTCAACAGCACCAATTTCGCCAACACTCATATCGCCTTCGGTATCTGGGGCACTTGGGTCAACCTGATCGCTCGGAGCGGGTGTAACAACAGGGGGTGTGGCTGGCGCGGGTGTTACGGCAGGTGGCGTGGCTGGCGCGGGTGTTACGGCAGGTGGTGTTGCTGGCACTGCAGGCGCAGGGGTTACTGCAGGTGGTGTTGCTGGCACTGCAGGCGCAGGGGTTACTGCAGGCGGCTTGGCTGGAGCCGGGGGAGTTGCAGGTGTTGTCTGGGCCAAAGCCAGCTGAGTTGAAAGAGCTGCAACCCCCAACAAACTCGCCAGCTTAAAATTCTTCACATTTAACACCATGAATCCACCTCACTTACTTCAATTTACTGCACTCAAGCGCATACAGCCAGCAAAAACTGAACGACGCGTTGCATCAAAAGAGTTTTGCGGTAACATAATACCGCAAAACAAAAACGTAGCAATTTGCCATATGTTCTTGACACGATGGAACAACATTCGCTATCAGCCGCACCACATCGCGCTTTCATCTGGAAGCGCGTTTTAATTAACACCTATTCAGAGAACAAGCTCATGAAAACCTATTCGGCCAAGGCGTCGGAAATTCAGAAGCAGTGGTTGCTGATTGATGCGGAAGGGCTGGTTGTTGGCCGTCTGGCTGCCATCATCGCCAACCGTTTGCGTGGCAAGCATAAGCCAACCTTCACACCCCACATGGATTGCGGTGATAACATCATCGTCATCAACTGTGAAAAAATCGCCTTCACCGGCAAGAAGCGTCAGGACAAGACCTATTACTGGCACACAGGCTTCGCTGGCGGTATCAAGGAACGCAATGCCCACCAGTTCTTGGATGGCAAGGCCCCTGAGCGCGTTCTCGAGCTGGCTGTGCAGCGCATGCTGCCCGGTGCTTCGTTGAAGCGTCAGCAAATGACCAATTTGCGCATTTATAAGGGTGCTGAGCATCCGCATGAAGCACAAAACCCAGTGAAGCTGGATATTAAAGCAATGAACCCCAAGAACGTCGTGAGAGGCTAAAACCATGGCTGAACAAACAACACTCGCGAATCTGGGCGCCGCCATGGGCATGGCTCCTGCCGCTGCTGGCTCTGCCGCAGCTGTCGAACCTGCAAAGCCAAAGCTGGATGCTCAAGGCCGCGCTTATGCCACTGGCCGCCGCAAGAACGCCATCGCACGCGTCTGGTTGAAGCGCGGCAAAGGCAAGATCACGGTAAATGGCAAGGCCATTGAAGCCTATTTTGCTCGTCCAGTTCTGCGCATGCTCGTGCAACAGCCAATGAATGCTGTGAGCCGCTTGTCGGAAATGGATATTGATTGCACTGTTGTTGGCGGTGGCCTGTCTGGCCAAGCTGGCGCTGTGCGTCACGGCATTGCCCGCGCTCTGTGCAACTTTGAACCCGGCCTGCGTGGTACGTTGAAGGCTGGTGCCTTCTTGACCCGTGACAGCCGTGCTGTTGAACGTAAGAAATATGGCCGTGCAAAGGCCCGTCGTCGCTTCCAGTTCTCGAAGCGTTAATCGACAGAAAATTCTGCGAAATGGCCGCTCATTTGGGCGGCCTTTTTGTTTTGGCAATCGACGAAAGGTGCAAGAGCCTTTAAGGCTGCGGCATGAACCAAGAATTTGAAATTTTGCTCGTGGCCCCCATGGGGCTTGAGGCCGAGCTGGCGGATGAGGCACGTGAGCAGGGCTTTGCTGCGCCTCAGGTCATCACCGGCGGTGTATTAATTCAAGGCAGCTGGCGTGACATTTGGCGCGCAAATTTAGTGTTGCGCGGCTGTTCTCGCGTGCTGGTGCGCATCGGCAGTTTTCGTGTGGGCCATCTGGCACAGTTGGATAAGCTGGCTCATGCCTTCCCGTGGCAATCATTTTTGCGCGCTGGCTCTCCCGTTTCAGTCGAAGCCACCTGTAAGAAGTCCAAAATCTATCATTCAGGGGCCGCAGCCGAACGCATCAGCAAGGCACTTCAAGATGTTGTGGGCGCAAAGATCGATGACAATGCGGCGCTGGCCATCAAGGTTCGCATTGAAAGAGCCCTTTGCACCATCAGCATCGATACATCGGGCGAAATGTTGCACAAGCGTGGTCATAAAGAGGCCGTGGGCAAAGCGCCCATGCGTGAAACACTCGCGGCCTCGATACTGCGCCGTTGTGGTTACAAGGGCCAAGAAACAGTGGTTGATCCTATGTGCGGTTCCGGCACTTTTGTGATCGAGGCCGCAGAAATGGCCTTGGGCCTCCAACCCGGACGAAACAGAAATTTCGCCTTCGAATATTTGCCATCCTGGAATGAAGCAGAGTGGACTAAATTACAAACCCACATGCCGCTGGGCGCAAGCGAGATGTGTTTTTATGGCAGTGACCGTGATGCAGGAGCTATTACGGCAAGCAAAGCAAATTCAACCCGTGCCGGTGTCTCGGCAGTCACACATTTTGAGTGCAAACCAATCACGGCGCTGCGGGCGCCGCCCGGCCCACCCGGATTAGTTATTTGCAACCCGCCTTATGGCACGCGTATTGGCGACAAAAAGCCACTCTTTGATCTCTATGCGTCGCTTGGCAAAACTCTACAGCAGAATTTCAAAAGCTGGCGCGTGGGATTGGTCACCCCGGATTCTTCACTCGCTAAAGCGACTGGTCTGGCATTCGCACCACCTGGCGCTGCTATTTTACATGGCGGACTGCGGGTCTATGTATTCCAGTCTAAAATCGAGGAGTGAGCGCAATGGTCGATGTACACGGAACTTGTGATTATAAATTTGCTGCGGTGAAAAAGGCGTTCTCCCGAAATTTTTCTGAACACCAAGAACATGGCGCATCAATTGCCATCAAAGTCGGTGATGAACTGGTGGTTGACCTTTGGGCGGGCCACGCCGATCGCGCCAAGCAAAGACCCTGGGCACGTGACACGCTCACCAATGTTTGGTCATCCACCAAAGGCGTTGTGGCCGCGGCCATCGCTATCGCTGTAGACAATGGCCACCTGCACTATGACAAACCGATCGCCGATGTATGGCCAGAATTTGCAGTGAACGGCAAACAGCGCATCACCCTCGATCAGGTTCTGTCACATGTGTCGGGCTTAAACGGACTCAATACCCCG
Source organism: Alphaproteobacteria bacterium (assembly GCA_028868255.1). Lineage (GTDB taxonomy): Bacteria > Pseudomonadota > Alphaproteobacteria > Rhizobiales > Aestuariivirgaceae > Aestuariivirga. Next base: position 6,500 of record JAGWUY010000088.1, read on the forward strand.
ATCAATGAACAGCAGCTTTGTGAATGGTTTCCCTATATTGATGCACTGGCGGCCATGCGCCCCCACTTTACGCCAGGGTCAGCTTGTGCTTATCACGCGCTCAGCTATGGGCACCTCGCCGGTGAAACTTTGCGCCGCGCCACTGGCCAATCCATCGGCGCATTTGTAAATGAAAAAATTTGTAAACCTTTGGGCATAGAGTTTTTCATCGGCGTTCCTGAGGCCCAAGATCACCGTTGCGCCCAAATGGTGGTGGGCGAGGGGGCCAGTTCATGGGTTGCTCAAGTCTTGGCCAGCCCTTACCCTCAGGCCTGTCGGAACCCCACGCCCGATCCATTCGCCCCGGACCGTCGCGAATGGCGTTCTGCTGAAGTGCCGGGAGGTAATGGCCATAGTGATGCAAGAGGTCTGGCCTCAATCTATGCGGATTTAGCGAGCAACAAACCCAAGCTGCTCAGCTACACGGCAAGGGACGAGGCAACCCGGTTGCGCTTCTCAGGCGTGGATGAAAGCTTCAATTTGCCCACAGCTTTTGCAGCAGGTTTCCGGCTTGGCGACGAATTGTACCCAACGGCCAAATGTTTCGGCCATGGTGGCTGGGGCGGCACCTTGGCCTTTGGTGACCCAACCAACCAACTTGGCTTTGCCTATGTCACCAACACCATGTTGGGCTTTGACAAGCCAGACCCGAGACGAAAAGCACTGATTACGGCTGCCTATGCTGGCTTTTCGTAACTTTCTCCACAATTAGAACTTGGTTCCGCGCTAGCCACCCGCTAACCTGCAACGATTAAACAAGAGACAAGAATCGTGACTGACTTAACCACCATGGAGCGCCTCAAAAATTGGCGTCAACGCGTCGTATATAAAGCTGGTGAAAAATTCACCCGTCGCGTGACCTCCTACTTTAGTGCACAGTCTTTGGTGCCAGACACACCATACATTGACAATGATCTCTTCCCATTCTTGCAATCCTTCACCGATAACTGGGAAAAAATTCGTGATGAAGTAACAGAGATTCTCAAAAGCCGCGAAGCCATTCCTGCCTTCCAAGAAGTCTCGCCTGACCAGGCTGAAATTGCCAAGGGCAAAAATTGGCGCACTTTTTTTCTTTATGGGTTTGGCGAGCAGTTGCCAAAAAATTGTGCCAAAGCACCGTTCACTTCGTCATTGCTGGAAAAGGTGCCGAACATTGAAATTTCTTGGTTTTCCATTCTCTCGCCTGGCTATCACATTCCGCCACACCAAGGTGTAACCAAAGGTATCCTTCGCGCTCATCTCGGTTTGATCATTCCAAAGAACCGCGAGAATTGCCGCATCAGCGTGGGTGGTCAGATCAGGCACTGGAAACCTGGTGAAATTTTTGTTCTTGATGATACCTATGAGCATGAAGTTTGGAATGACACAGATGAAGAACGCGTGATCCTGATTTTTGATTTTGATCGGCCGATGAAACGTGGCGGCCGCGCCTTGTTGCGCTTCTTTATTAGCGCCATGAAGTTCACCGCCTTCTACCAAGTTCCAAAAAAGAATCTCGCTACTTTTGAAGATCAGTTTGAAGCAGCGACGCGGCGCAACAACGAAAACATGGAAAAACTGGCCGATGCCGCTGAAGCAGCGCGCAAGAAAATGAATTAGCGCGTGTTCTGCAGGAAAACCACATAGCCGCGAAATGCAGGGTTTTCTTCCAAGCGCGGCGGCGCATGCCATTCTCCACCCTGCAACAAGCCGATACGAAACGGCACGTTCAGGCTCCCAAGCCGCTTAAGATAATCTGCATAGCCGGGGATCACACGCCGCCCCTGATAAATTTGCAGCACCACCTCGTCCACCACGCCCTCAAGTTTAGAGAGCGCCTGCGGATCGCCATTGGCGCTCCAATCAAGAAGACCAGTAATACTCAGTTTGGTGCCCGAGGGCAGGCGCGTACGCAGGCCTTTCAAAAATTTAGCATAGGTGTTGAGGTGTCGGGTGCCCGCATCAAAATCAATCTGCAACCCTGCGATCTTGTTTCCCGCCTGCCTCCACCGTTCTACACGGATCAAAATTTGTGCATAAATCGCGTCATCCCAATCTAGTGTTTCAACACGATATACAATCCACACTGCGCCAGCACGAACATGTGGCACATCGCTCCGTTGGGATACAATATGAGTGCGGCCCCGCGCAGAAACTTCACCCGCAAGCAGATAAATCTCGTTCGCGTTTTTTAAAACAGTTTGCGGCCGCACACCAGCCCACAGAAAAAAACTCTGATAACGATTGGCATCTACAATGTCGGCACG
>JAGWUY010000089.1 GCA_028868255.1 Alphaproteobacteria bacterium
CGCCAAGCGGTAAGGCACCGGATTTTGATTCCGGCATTCGGAGGTTCGATCCCTCCCGCCCCAGCCATTATTTCTATGGCATAATTTTTTGTTGTTATCGGAATTCTTGCGCCGGGCTTGGCATTTGGACTCATTGGCTGGTAGGCTTTGTGCTTTTGCATGTTCTGGTGGATGCTTATTCATGGATATCGGAAAGTCCCAAATCTCAAATTCTACCACGCGCAATGCTGGGGTTGCGCTCAACACCGCGTGGTTTGATAAGATTCAGGTCAACACGTCCGCGGCGGAGCGGCGCGCGGCGACACTTGCCACGAGGCGCAGCGTCAAAAAACACTATCAAGCGGCTTGGCTGGTGAAAGCACTCCAGTGCATCGATCTCACAACACTGGCGGGTGATGATACAGTGGGCCGCATTCACCGCCTTTGTGAAAAAGCTAAGCGGCCTTTGCGTGACGACATTATTGAGAAATTGGGCTTGGCATCAGATCCTCCTCAAGTTGGAGCTGTTTGTGTTTATCCCACCATGGTGCCACATGCTGTGCAGGCGTTGCGTGGCTCGTGCATTCCGGTTGCTTCCGTGGCGACTGGGTTTCCGGCGGGTTTGACGCCTCTTTACATACGGCTGGCAGAAATCAAATATGCCGTGGATCAAGGTGCGGCCGAGATCGATGTTGTGATCAATCGAGAGCAAGTTTTGCTTCAAAACTGGCGTGGACTTTATGACGAGATTGCGGCGATGCGCGAGGCTTGCGGGGAAGCGCATTTGAAAGTCATTTTGGCCACAGGTGATTTGAAGACGCTGCGCAGTGTGTACAAGGCCTCAATGGTGGCGATGCAGGCGGGTGCTGATTTCATCAAAACGTCAACTGGCAAGGAAGACGTGAATGCCACACTTCCGGTTAGCCTCACCATGGTGCGGGCGCTGCGTGACTATGGCGAAATGACTGGATTTCAAATTGGTTTCAAACCAGCAGGCGGATTGAAAACGGCTAAGGATGCCATGACCTGGCAAATTTTGATGAAGGAGGAATTGGGCCGGCGTTGGCTGGAGCCCGATCTGTTCCGCTTTGGGGCCAGCTCAATGCTTGCCGATATTGAGCGCCAACTCGAACATTTCACCACTGGGCGCTATTCTGCCCTTAGCCATCATGCGCTTGCTTGAGGAAAATCAATGATGCCTAGCGTTACAGAAATTCTTGAAACTATGGATTATGGCACGGCTCCCGAATCCAACTCCATTGTGAAGGAGTGGCTTGCAGCGCATGCCAATGGCTTTGGCCATTTCATCGGAGGTAAGTTTGTGAATGGCTCCTCAAAGGCAATGATTGACGTGTTCAATCCGCATGATAACTCGCTTCTGGCGCGCGTGGCACAAGGCAGTACTTCTGATGTTGACTTGGCAGTAAAGGCCGCACGAAAGGCCTATTCTGGCTGGTCGAAACTGTCTGGTTTTGAACGCGCCAAATACCTCTATGCTTTGGCACGGCATATTCAAAAGAGAGAACGTTTTTTGAGCGTTCTCGAAACCATGGATAATGGTAAAACCATCCGTGAAAGCCGCGATATTGATGTGCCATTGGTTGCACGCCACTTCTATCATCATGCAGGCTGGGCGCAGCTAATGGCGAGCGAGTTTATCGGCTATGGGCCGATTGGTGTGTGCGGACAAATCATTCCATGGAATTTTCCGATGTTGATGTTGGCGTGGAAAATTGCCCCGGCCCTTGCGGCAGGCAACACCGTTGTGTTGAAGCCCGCAGAGTTTACCCCACTTACTGCACTTGCCTTTGCAGAGATTTGTACCGAAGCCGGAATTCCAGATGGTGTGGTCAATGTGGTGACGGGGGCGGGTGAAACCGGTGCTGCAATTGTGGCGCATATGGGTGTCGATAAGATTGCATTCACAGGCTCAACAGAAGTTGGAAAATTGATTCGTGTCCAGACGGCTGGTTCGGGCAAGAAGCTTTCACTTGAACTCGGCGGAAAATCTCCCTTTGTGGTCTATGAAGATGCTGATCTTGATGCAGCTGTAGAGGGTGTTGTTGACGCCGTATGGTTTAATCAAGGGCAGGTGTGCTGCGCAGGAACGCGCCTTTTGGTGCAGGAAGGCATAGCGGAAAAATTCTATACCAAGCTGAAATCACGTATGACAAAATTGCGTGTGGGTGACCCACTGGATAAGTCCAATGATATGGGGCCGCTGGTTGACGCCGTTCAGCTGGAGCGTGTTTCTGCGATGGTAAAAAAAGGTGAAGCGGAAGGGGGCTCGTTGATTCAGGCCCCATGTGCGCTGCCTGCCAAGGGTAACTATTTTGCACCTTCATTGTTTGTCGATGTTAATACGTCATCCACGGTGATGCGTGAGGAAATCTTTGGCCCTGTGATCTCCGCAATGACCTTTCGTACTCCAGACGAGGCAACAGCGCTCGCTAACCACACAGCTTATGGGTTGGCCGCTTCAGTGTGGTCAGAAAACATCAACGTGGCGTTGGACTTGGCGGCACGCGTGAAGGCAGGTGTCGTGTGGATTAATTCCACCAATTTGTTTGATGCTGCGGCAGGGTTTGGTGGTTACAAGGAATCTGGATTTGGCCGAGAGGGAGGGCGCGAAGGCTTTTTTGAATATCTGAGCGCAAATTGGATGAAAGCGCTGCCCGCACGGGATGCAGCTTCTGAAAAACAAACTGCTGCGCCGTCGCCTGCGTTTGTGCAGCATGCCACCCTTATCGACCGAACCGCAAAGCTATATGTTGGCGGTAAGCAGGTCCGGCCTGACTCAGGCTATAGTTATGAAGTGCTGTCTCCAAAAGGCAAGGCCTTGGGTCTTGTGGGTTTGGCGAATCGTAAGGACGTTCGTAATGCAGTCGAGGCCGCACTCAAAGCTTCTGCCTGGATGGGAGCTTCGGCGCATAATCGCGCACAGGTGCTTTATTTTATAGCAGAAAATCTGGCGGCGCGGGCTGGCGAGTTTGCTGCGCGGCTGGTACAAGGTGGGGCTTCGCAGCGCGATGCTAAACGCGAATTGGAAGCAGCGTTGGAGCGGATCTTCTTTTATGCCGCCCATGCTGACAAATATGATGGACGCATACATTCCACCAATGCGAAAAAACAAACAACTTTGGCCATGAATGAGCCTTATGGTGTGATGGGGCTTGTGTGTCCAGATGCGCACCCCCTGCTTTCCATGATTTCCTTGTTAATGCCCACACTCGCTATGGGCAACAGCACGGTATTGGTGGCCTCGCAGACGATGCCGCTGATTGCAACGGATTTTTATCAGGTGCTTGACACCTCAGATGTGCCGGATGGTGTTGTAAACATCGTCACAGGTGACCGCGATGAATTGTCAAAGACTTTGGCCGAGCATGATGAAGTTGCGGCTCTTTGGTATCATGGCGATGCTGCAGGTTCTTCCATGGTGGAGAAGGCCTCTGCCGGCAACCTTAAGGCTACTTGGGTAAGTGGTGGTAAGGCCATCGACTGGTTGAACCCAGAACAAGCTCAAGGCCATGAATATTTGCGCCGTGCAACACAAGTTAAAAATATCTGGATACCTTACGGAGAATAGCATGACCACCTATCCACGCGATATGAAGGGTTATGGCCGGGCCATTCCAGATGCGAAATGGCCAGGGGGAGCACTTGTTGCTGTGCAGTTTGTGCTCAACTATGAAGAGGGCGGCGAAAATAATATTCTACATGGTGATGCCGCCTCAGAGGCCTTTCTCAGTGAAATTGTTGGCGCTGCGCCTTGGGCAGGCCAGCGCCACTGGAATATGGAGTCAATCTATGAATATGGCGCGCGTGCTGGCTTTTGGCGGCTATGGCGCATGTTTACTGAGCGCGGTGTGCCGCTGACTATTTATGGTGTGGCCTCGGCATTGCAACGCTCGCCTGAACAGGTGCAAGCTATGAAAGAGGCAGGTTGGGAAATCGCATCGCATGGCCTGAAATGGGTAGAACACAAAGATATGGCCGAAGATGTGGAGCGCGCCAGTATCAGGGAAGCCATTCGCGTTCACACTGATGTAACGGGTGCCAGACCTCTGGGTTGGTACACCGGGCGTTGTTCAATGAACACCACAAAACTGGTCATGGAAGAAGGTGGCTTTCTCTATTCGTCTGATGACTATGCCGATGATCTTCCCTATTTTCTACAAAAAACAGAAGACAAAAAACATCTGATTATCCCTTATACACTCGATGCCAATGATATGCGCTTTGCGACGCCGCAAGGTTTCAATACCGGCGACCACTTTTATCAATATCTGAAGGACTCATTTGATTGCCTCTATGGAGAAGGTAAGCGTGGTTCACCAAAGATGATGAGTGTGGGCTTGCATTGCCGTTTGGTGGGCAGGCCAGGCCGCGCTTTGGGACTGGCCAAATTTATTGACTATGTGCTCGCGCATGAGAAAGTGTGGGTTGCGAAACGCGAAGACATTGCCAAGCATTGGTGGGCCACTTTCGGTTGACGTGGGATTGCCTATATTTGCAAGTTGAAAGGCAAAGTCATTTCTTCCAGATTGTTGCCGGGCCCTTTACGATCCACAATTAAGAAGCGACTTTTGGCATGCACAAGCAGTGGGTGATGCCAAATACTTCGGCCATAGTTCACGCCTTGCTTGCCTGTGGCCCGGAATAGGTGAAAGGTTTCAACGTGAAGAGGATCATCACACACCAGCACCAACCAGTCTTCATCCTGCAAAGGATAAAACAGTTGCGTACCCAACGGATGCCGCTCCATCAAATGAATGACGATAGGCTTTGGACGCGGTTGGGCGGTGAAGATGGCGAGGTTGACTGCGCCTCCATCAATGGCCACATCAATTTTGGCCAAATCATTAAAACGCTCGGCAAAGCCTTGGTTGATGGTATAGTGCTGGGCATCTTCCATTTCCACCACATCGCCAAAACGCGAGAAGGCGTGCTTAGTCAATTTTTCGATTTTCATTTGAAAGCCAGTTTTGGGTGGCGGTTGACATCTTTGTAAAGCAGATAGCGAAAGCGCCCGGGGCCACCCGCATAGCAGGCTTGCGGGCAGAAAGCGCGCAACCACATGAAATCACCGGCTTCTACCTCCACCCAATCATCGTTTAGGCGGTAGACGGCCTTGCCCTCGAGCACGTAAAGCCCATGCTCCATCACATGAGTTTCGAGAAATGGGATTACGCCACCCGGTTCAAAATTCACGATGGTTACATGCATGTCGTGGCGCAGATCCGACGGGTCAACAAAGCGCGTAGTGCTCCACGCGCCATTGGTATCCGGCATCACATGGGGCTTTATGTCTTTCTCGTTCACGACAAAGGCTTCTGGCGCCGCGATGCCTGTTACGGCCTCATAAGATTTTCGAATCCAGTGAAAGCGCGCATGCGTTGCGCCAGTATTGGTCACTTGCCAGTTGGTAGCGGCTGGAACGAAGGCGTAAGAGCCTTCAACCATGTGGTGGTCTTTGCCTGCCAATGTGAGTGTGAACGTACCCTCGACACAAAACAGAACTGCTTCAGCGCTGGCATCAGGTTCAGGGTTGGTGCTGCCACCGCCAGGTGCCACCTCCATAATGTATTGCGCAAATGTTTCGGCAAAGCCAGATAATGGGCGAGCTATGATCCAACAGCGCGTCTTGTCCCAGAAGGGCAAAAGGCTGGTCACAATATCGCGCATCACTCCTTTTGGGACAAGCGCATAAGCTTCCCTGAATACAGCACGCCCCGTCAGCAATTCTTTTTGGCTGGGCAGTCCGCCATGGGGTGCATAATAGGATGAGTTTGACATTGCTTTGCCTTTGCTTGGGTTTATATCATTGTTGTTTATTAGTCATGTGAGATCAAGAGGCGCTTCAATGCAAAAGATTGCAATTATTGCGGTCATGTTAGTTTTTGGCGCAGCGTCGCCAGCCTTCGCTGGGGCTGGTCTGGACTGTGCCGACACGAGTGCCATGAACCAGAGTGAAATGAACGCTTGCGCAGCGCAAGACTTTGAAATTGCAGATGCGGAACTGAATGAAGTATGGCCGCAGGTGAAGCGTTTTGCAGCGAGTTTGGATGAAGGACTGGAAGGAGGCTTGCCCACCAGTGCCGAAGCCTTGCTCAAAGGTCAAAAGGCTTGGCTTATATATCGAGATGCCCAATGCGACCTTGAGGGCTATACATCACGCGGTGGTTCGATGGTGCCACTGCTGGTCTACGGCTGCAAGGCCACTTTGACCAAAGAGCGAGTTAGAAATCTAAAGTCGCTGATGTCGGGCGAATAGGCTCTCATCACGTCAAGAGGTAGGCCCTGCGATACTCTGCAATGTTTTTACATCATCGCCGGCAATTGCACCCAGAACGGCCTTGGCCAAGGCGCGGCCGGCGTGGCGGTGGTCTTCATTGATCATAATCAATGAAGGGCGAAACCATGCCATGTAGGGTGAGCACTGTTTGGTTACGATGTCAAATTCATCACTCGCAGTTTGGCCGATTTCTTCCAGTGCTGCCACCATTGCCATAGTCGATAGTTCGCTGTGCGACACATAGCCGTCAGGTGGATTTACGATTTTGCGTAACGCCTGAACAAAGCTGCGGACTTCTTGTAATTCGGTATCGATGTTTAAGTTCTTTGCACGGTACTCCTGAAGGCCGAGGCGCTGAATTGCTTCGGAAAACCCAAGAAGTGCATGATCGCGGTAGGAGAGGCCGGGCGGCGGCTGAATGTGCATTATGTTTTTACGCCCGCGCGCGGCCAATTTCTCAACAGCTACTCTCGCGTAAATTTCATTGTCATAGTCATGGTATGGATGTTCTATGCCTGTGTGTGTGCGACCATGCGTGGCAAAAGGCATATGATTTTCGATAAGATAGTTGACGCGCTGATCATCTGGCATCGTGCGCGAAATGATCACGCCATCCGCAAGGCGATTTTCCACGACATAGCGCACTGGCGTCATTGGGTCGTCATGGCCAAAGGGGGTGACAACCAGATGATATGGGCTACCCGAAAGTACTTCTGAAATTCCAAAAACAAGCTGTTCCACCAAGCCCATGTTAGGACCTTCGGTGTTGAGAATTAAACTGATGACATTTGTTTTGCCTGTACGCAAACGAACACCAGCGCGGTCAGGGCGGTATCCGGCCTGCTGAGCCGCAAGCTTGACGCGGCGCTTAGTTTCTTCCGCAATCTCAGGATTGTCGCGCAAGGCTTGACTGACTGTTGAAACCCCAAGCCCGGTGATCTGCGCCAATGTGCGCAAAGTAGCTCTGGGACTGGTTTCATCTATTTTTGACATGACCGACGTTAACACTAGTGGAAGTCTGAAACGTTGCAAGTCCTGAAATTTAGTGCTGCAAGTGCGTAACATAAGTATTGCAACGCAACAAAAGATTCTTTCAGGAATCTTGATCTGAAACGTTGCAAAAGCGAAAATTTTAACATAGCTTTCCTGCTGACCTAATAAGACATGGGAGGAAATTGTCATGGGTTTGAAGAAATTTACCGCCGCGCTCGCGATTTCGGCATCATTTTTTGCCGTTGGTGCAGCTAAGGCCACCAATATAGAAGTGACCCATTGGTGGACATCAGGTGGCGAAGCTGCGGCCGTAGCAGAATTTGCCAAGGCAGTTGATGCGTCGGGTGATAAATGGGTAGATGGTGCTATCGCTGGGTCGGGCGACGTTGCGCGTCCCATTATCATTTCGCGCATCTTGGGCGGCAATCCGATGGGTGCTACACAGCTGAACCCTGGCAAAGATGCTGATGATCTGATCGCTGCTGGTCTCATGGAAGACATTTCCGATGTGGCAAAAGCCGGTGATTGGGCGAATATTTTGCGCCCCAAGAGCCAACTCGAAAGCTGCACCAAGGATGGCAAGGTCTATTGCGTCCCTGTGAACCTGCATTCGGCCCAATGGATGTGGACCAACCGCAAGGTTTACGAAGATGCTGGCATCAAGCCACCGCAGAACTGGGCTGAATTTGTTGCCGCTGCACCTGCATTGCAGGCCAAGGGCATTCAACCTCTGTCACTTGCTCAGGGCTGGCCAGTTGGCCTTTTGGTCAATGACGTTCTCGTGGCTCTTGCTGGTGTTGATAATTTCGTCAAGGTTTACAAAGATCGTGACGTTGCACTTGCTTCTGGCCCGGAATTTGGCAAGGTTTTTGAGGCTCTTGCCTCGGTGCGTCAGTTCGTTCCCGCAGACAAGATGGTTCCACAGTGGAACGAAGCAGTTGCTTTGGTTATCCAAGGCAAGGCTGGCGCAAATATTATGGGTGACTGGGCAGGTGGAGAATTCCAAGTGGCCAAGATGGTTGCTGGTAAGGACTATGACTGCTTGCCAGGTCTGGGCGTAACTCCAGTTCTGAATACGGGTGGTGACGTGTTCTACTTCCCGAAGAGCAAAGATCCCGCTGTGACTGCCGCTCAAAAGAAGATGGCCGCCACTTTGGTCACCAAGGAAGTTCAGGTTGCGTTTAACTTGAAAAAGGGTTCTTTGCCCATGCGTGCTGACGTGGATTTGTCTGCCGCCAATGATTGCATGAAAAAGGGTCTGGCCATTCTTGACCACTCAAAAGCTGTGTTCCCGAATGATATCCAAATGATTGATCGTGACTCGCTGAATCAGATCAATGACCTGTTCACCAGCTTCATGGCCACTCCGGCAATGACTGCGGCTGATGCGCAAGCCAAGTTCGCAGACATCATCAAGAACGCACCAAAGTAAAATAAGAAGAGTGTTTTAGAAAATGAGCCACTTCCCGACTGCTTGTCGGGAGGTGGCTGATCTTAAAAATTTCAATTTAT
>JAGWUY010000090.1 GCA_028868255.1 Alphaproteobacteria bacterium
GGCGTTGCGCCCAGATCGGCCGAGGCTTCGATGAAGTTTTTCGGCACACGTTCGAGCGAAGCCTGCATGGGCAAGATCATGTAGGGCAGCCAGATGTAAAGGAACACCAGGAAGGTGCCAATGTAAGAGAAGGACAGCGACGAGCCGCCAATGGTGGGCAGAGCCAGCAGGCCATCCAATGCCCAGGTGAGGTGCAATGCGCCGGCAAGCCAGGTGACAATGCCTTCCTTGGCGAGGATCAATTTCCACGCATAGACTTTGACCAGATAGCTTGACCACAATGGCATCATCACGGCGAGATAAAACAGGGCCTTGGCCTTGCCGCGGGCATAACGTGCCGCGAAATAGGCAATTGGGAAAGCGACGATGATGGAGGCCAGAGTTACCAACGCTGCCATCGCCACCGTGCGTAAAATGATGAAGAGGTTCGATTGAGCGAACAGTTGCACATAGGTGGCTAGCGTGAATTCATGGATCACCGTGCCGGAAAAATCATCGAGGTGATAAAAGCTTTGCAGCAGCAGGGCGAGCAGCGCACCGATATAGACAATGCCGATCCATGCCAAGGGTGGGGCCAGCAATAGTGCTGTGAAAAGCCCTGACCGACGATAGAGAAGATCCGAGATCGATTTCATCACGCATCTGCCATTGTGATCATGGCATCCTTAGGCCAGATGAAGCGCACGGATTCGCCCACCGCGAAATGGCGCGTGCCTGCGGGCTGTGTGGCAGCCAAGCGGGTGCCCTTGGCATCAATCACAACGCGGGTGACGGCGCCTTGATAGTTTACGGCGGTGACGTGGCCTTCGGCGTTGAATTGGTTGCTCACCACTTTTTGGTCGCCACTTAAAATGTTGATCTTCTCAGGCCGCAGACTGACCCAGGAATAGGGGCCGCCATGAGCTTTGGAAAAATCAGGGCTGAGGACGTTTGAGGAGCCCACAAAATCCGCCACAAAGCGTGATGTGGGGCGCTCATAAATTTCATGCGGGGTGCCAGACTGCACGATCTTGCCATTGTTGAAAATGGCAACGCGATCGGCCATCGACAGGGCTTCGCCTTGATCATGGGTGACGAACACAAAGGTTATTCCCAGTTTGCGTTGCAGGGTTTTGAGCTCTTCTTGCATCTGCTCGCGCAATTTCAAATCCAATGCGCCAAGTGGCTCATCAAGCAGCAAAACTTGGGGCTGGTTGACGAGGGCGCGGGCCAGCGCCACGCGCTGGCGCTGGCCGCCTGAAAGTTGTGCGGGCCTGCGATCTTCATAGCCACCGAGCTTCACCATCTCCAGAGCGAGACGGGCTTCCACCTCCCGCTCGGCGCGCGATCGGCCTTTGATCATCAGGCCATAAGCCACGTTCTCGCCCACTGTCATATGGGGGAAGAGCGCGTAATCCTGAAACACGGTGTTGACGTTGCGCTTGTAAGGAGGAACGCCCGTGGCATTTTCGCCGAAGATCGAGATCGTGCCGGAGGTGGGCTGTTCAAAGCCTGCAATCAGGCGCAGGCAAGTGGTTTTGCCAGAACCCGAGGGGCCGAGCATCGCGAAAAACTCTCCCTTTGCGATGGTGATGGACACATCATCGACGGCACGCGTCTGCCCGAAGTGGCGGCTGACATGTTCAAAGGAGACGGCATAAGGCATGAGGGTGTTGCTCGATGTTTTTTATTGTCGTTCCCCTCCGTCGTCACTCCCGCGAAGGTGGGAGTCCATTTCGGAAATCGGCATTCGTGATGGATTCCCGCTTGCGCGGGAACTGGTATTGGAGGGAAGGTCACTCCAGCTTTCGCTGGAATGACCGACTAGGTTGAGAAGTTACTTGCCCTGCACAGCCAGATAGTCCTTGGCCCATTGTGAGTATGGCACGCAGGTGCCTTCGGCTTCGCATTTGCCGGTTGGCGTGCGCCAGAACCAGATCTTGTCAAAGTTGGCAGCACCATTGGTGTCGCAGCCCGCGTCGGTCAATAATGCATTGCCTTTGCATGCAGCTGGCACGGCAGGAACTGAGCCGAACCATGCGGCAACGTCACCCTGCACTTTGGCATCCAGAGAGTGGTTTAGCCAAGCATAGGCACAGGTGGGGTTGGCGGCCTCTGCGTGCATCATGGTGGTATCGGCCCAGCCTGTGGCGCCTTCTTCAGGAATTGTCGAAGCAATTGGCGTTTTGGCCATTACAGCTTTGTCGGCTTGCAGCAGGTTCACCTGATAGGGCCATGATGATGAAGCAACCACGCCTTCGGTCTTGAAATCTTCCACCTGTACGGCGGCATCACTCCAATAACGCCCTACAAGTGCACGCTGTCCTGTGACAAGTGCGAGGACGGCCGCATATTGATCCTTATTCAGTTCATAGGGGTTCTTGATGCCCAGTTCTGGCTTCTTGTGCATCAAATAAAGCGCTGCATCAGCCATGGCAATTGCACCATAATAAGCCTGAACGCGGCCCTTGTTGGATTTGCCATCGGGTAGTTTTTGTTCTTCAAAGACCACAGACCAACTTTTTGGCGCTTCCTTGAATACAGCACTGTTATAGGCCAGCACATTGGGGCCCCATTGATAGGGCGTGCCATAATGCTTGCCATCCACCGTGTGCCAGGGCGCGTCTTGCAAGCGCTTATCGATATTGGCCCAATTTGGAATCTTGCTGACATCAATCGGCTGAACCTTCTTGCCGGCGATGAGGCGCAAGCTGGCGTCACCTGAAGCTGTGACCAAATCAAATCCGCCTTGATTCATCAGGGTTACCATTTCATCTGAGCTGGCAGCGGTTTTCACATTCACCTTGCAACCGGTTTCTTTTTCAAAGCCGGTGACCCAGTCATAGCCCTTGTCGCTTTCTCCGCGTTCAATATAGCCGGGCCAGGCTACGATGTTCACTTGGCCTTCGCCCGCGGCCCAAGCTGTGCTCACGCCATTTAAGGCGACAGATGTAGCAGCGGCCAAGGCCAGCATTGCAGTTTTTGTTGATTTCATGGTTTGATCTCCCTCAGGTCATGCCGCACTGTTTGCGGACTTATGGCGTGGAGGTTAACCCTATATGCGGATGTGGATCAAGCAGCCCTTAGCAATTTTGGCAGAAATGGCCTCAGGCGGCCTTGTTATTGAAAATGGTGTGATTGCAGAGCTTGTGGTGGCTGGGGCGACGCCGCGCCATGACGCAGTGTTTGATGCCAGCCAGCATGTGGTTTTGCCCGGGCTGGTGAACACGCACCACCATTTCTATCAAACGCTCACGCGCGCGCACCCTGCCGCGATCAACAAGGAGTTGTTTGATTGGTTGAAGGCCCTTTACCCCCTCTGGGCGCGGCTGACACCTGCAGCGCACCGCATTGCCACGCGTTTGGCGCTGACTGAATTGCTTTTGTCAGGTGTCACCACCACGTCTGACCACCATTATGTTTTCCCCAATGGTCTGGATGATGCAATGGATATTCAAGTGGAGGAGGCCAATCGGGTTGGTGTGCGCATGACGGTGACGCGCGGTTCTATGAATCTTTCGGTGAAAGATGGTGGTCTGCCGCCAGATTCCGTTGTGCAGGATCAGGATTCGATTTTGGCTGACTGTGAACGTGTGATCCAAAAATACCATCAGCACGGTGCTGGTTCTACAATTCAGATTGCTCTGGCTCCATGCTCGCCATTCTCGGTGACGCGCGAACTGATGCGGGAAACGGCGTCGCTGGCGGCCAAACATAATTGCCGTTTGCACACCCATTTAGCAGAAACGAAAGATGAAGATGACTTCTGCAAAGCCAGTTTCGGCATGCGGCCCTTGGACTATCTGGAAGATTGTGGCTGGCTGAACAATCGCACCTGGTTGGCACATGGCATTTATTTCAATGATGCGGATGTGATCAAGCTTGGCAGGCACGGGGTGGGCGTTTGCCACTGCCCCACCTCGAATATGACGCTTGCTTCGGGCCAATGCCGCACTTGCGAGCTCGAAGCAGCAGGCGTGGCTGTGGGCTTAGGCGTTGATGGATCAGCCTCTAATGACAGTTCTAATTTGATGGAGGGGGTTCGTCACGCGTTGCTTTTGAATCGACTGACTTATGATGCCAAGGTCACGCATCTTGATGCGTTGCGCTGGGCGACAGAAGGTTCAGCGCGCTGTTTGGGGCGTGACGACATTGGCAAAATTGCCATCGGCAAACAGGCCGATTTGGCACTGTTCAAATTGGATGAGTTGCGTTTCTCGGGAGCAGGAGATCCACTTGCGGCACTCGTGCTATGTGGGGCGCACCGGGCTGACCGTGTGATGGTGGGCGGCCACTGGAGAGTGGTTGATAGGCAACCTGTTGAAATTGATGTCAGAAAACTGCGGGAACAGCATGGGCGGGCAGCGGCGAGATTTTTGCAAGTGAATTGACGCAGGCGAAATGCATGTTATTGTCTGACAAACAAGAAATATGACAGGGACGAAATTTTGGCGAAAGACACCACTCAGACGGCGGTGATTGTTGAAGACTTGCACAAGTCATTCGGCCCCCTTGAGGTGTTGAAAGGTGTGAGCTTGACTGCCCGACAAGGGGACGTGGTTTCCATGATTGGCTCTTCTGGTTCTGGCAAGAGCACATTTCTGCGCTGCATCAATTTTTTGGAACTGCCTTCGCGTGGCCGCATAGTTGTAACTGGAGAGGAAATTTCCTTGAAGCCCGGCACAGACGGCAATCTACACCCTGCCGACAAGAGGCAAGTTGAGCGTGTTCGCACGAAACTGGGCATGGTGTTTCAAAGCTTCAATTTGTGGCAACATATGAGTGTGCTACAAAATGTAATCGAAGCGCCAGTTCATGTTTTGCGCTTGCCTAAAAAAGAAGCGATTGAACGGGCAGAGGCTTTGCTGAATAAGGTTGGTCTTTATGAAAAGCGTGATCAATATCCGGCCTTCCTTTCTGGGGGGCAGCAGCAGCGGGCTGCCATTGCCCGTGCATTGTGCATGGAGCCGAAAGTGATGCTGTTTGACGAACCAACATCAGCCCTCGACCCCGAGTTGGTTGGCGAAGTTTTGAAAGTGATCCGCGATTTGGCGGACGAAGGGCGCACCATGATTTTGGTGACCCATGAAATGAAATTTGCGCGCGATGTGTCTTCTCACGTGATGTATTTGCACAAGGGCATTGTGGAAGAAGAGGGGCCGCCAAAACAGGTTTTTGGCGCACCAAACAGCGAACGCTGCAAGCAATTCGTTTCCAGCATTCACTAAGTTTGCGGGAACGATGGACGGGAAGAATGGGGGAAGGCAAGCTGACTTTGGCTTGCAAATTTAAAACAACACAAGAGGAAATTTATTATGACAAAAACGAAAACACTATTAATGGCAGCATTGGCGGCGGGCACAATGTTCGCGGCGGCACCTGCTTACGCAGATCTGAAAATGGGTGTCGCGGCTGAGCCCTATGCGCCTTTCACTTCCAAAGACGCTTCCGGCAAATGGGTGGGTTGGGAAGTTGATTTTATGAACGCGCTGTGTGCCGACATTGGCGAAAAATGCGCTATCGAGGAAGTGGCATGGGATGGCATCATTCCCGCGCTGCAAGCCAAGAAGTTTGACATGATCATGTCGTCCATGTCGATCACGCCAGAACGCGCCAAAACCATCAACTTTTCAAATATGTATTACAACTCTGCTGCCGTGATCATTGGCGCAAAGAGCGACGACAAAGATTTCTCACCCGAACATTTGAAAGGCAAGACCATAGGTGTGCAGGTTTCGACAACTCACGCCGCTTACTTGGCCAAGTACTACGAGCCAAAAGGTGCCGTTATAAAAACCTATGCGACGCAAGATGAAGCCAATGCTGATCTTGCCGCCGGGCGTTT
Organism: Alphaproteobacteria bacterium; assembly: GCA_028868255.1. GTDB lineage: Bacteria > Pseudomonadota > Alphaproteobacteria > Rhizobiales > Aestuariivirgaceae > Aestuariivirga. Next base: position 5,825 of record JAGWUY010000090.1, read on the forward strand.
GGATTACATCATGGCAGATGGCGTGGCACTTGGTGCTTTCCTCGACTCCTCGCAAGGTGGGTGCTGTGAGCAAAAGGGTGCTGTGCCGATTGATATCGACATCTTAGGACCTGGTGTTGGCTTTGGTATTCGCAAAGAAGACACTGCTCTGCTGGACAAAGTGAACAAGGGCATTCAAGATCTTGCGAATAACGGCACATTCGACAAAATTACAGCAACTTGGAAGCTGGAAGGCAAAGTGGTCACTCCAGCAAAGAAGTAGTTGAGTTGGGCCAGATTTCAAGTCTGGCCCATTTCTTCTCAGGAGATTGAATATTGATCCTCGCCGCTGCAACGTCTTTGACAGAGTTGTTATCCTTTGGTGACAAGGGCTATGGCGACGAACTGGCCTGGGGCGTGCTGAACACCATCCAAATTTCTATTTTTGGTTATGCCTTTGGATTGGCGCTTGGCCTTCTGGGCGCTGTTGGCAAACTGTCGGGTGGCAAATATCTGCGTTATGCGCTCGATTTTTATACGACCATTGGCCGTGCGGTCCCAGAATTGGTTTTGATTCTGCTGCTTTACTATGCGGGCACTGATAGCTTTAATGCGCTGATTGGCTTGTTCGGGCATGACCCCGTGCAGGTGAACGGCATGGTGGCGGCGATTTTTGTTTTGGGGTTGGTGCAAGGGGCCTATTCAACCGAAGTGTTGCGCGCTGCTATTCAGGCTGTGCCGATTGGCCAACTTGAAGCAGCACGCGCTTATGGCATGACACCGTGGAAGATGTTTTCCCGCGTAACTCTGCCTGCCATGTTGCCCAATGCTATTCCGGGCCTTGCCAATTTGTGGCTGAATATCACCAAGGATTCTGCATTGATTTCGGTGGTTGGATTTACTGAGCTTGCTTTGGCAACACGCCAAGCCGCGGGCGTGAGCAAACAATATTTTCTGCTTTATGTTGTGGCGCAAATTATTTATCTCACAATCTCAAATTTTTCGGGATTTTTGTTCAATCGGTTGGAGCAGCGCGTGCGCCGCGGCCAACCCAAGCTGGTGTGAGGGCGCCATGCACTGGGGTTGGTTGGTTCCACATCTGCCATTGCTGTTTCATGGGCTTCAGATCACGCTTTTGATCTTGGTGTTTTCTGTTGTTGTTGGGTTCATTCTTGCTGTGCCTATCGGTTTGGCGCAAGTGACGGGTGGGCCAGTGGCCCGCACCATCGCCAAAGCTTATTGCAGCTATATGCGCGGCACGCCGCTGCTCACGCAATTGTGGCTGCTCTATTATGGCGTTGGATCTCTGTTTCCGATGATCCCCGGTATGCGTGAAAATTTTATGTGGCTCATTCGCCTTGATGCGATTTATTATGTGCTTTTTGCGTTCACACTGAATTTTGCGGGTTATGAAGCCGAAGTGATGCGGGGCGCATTTCTTTCCGTGCCACGTGGCGAACTCGAAGCGGCGCGCGCCATTGGAATGAGCAGCTGGAAGGTTTTGTCGCGCGTTTGGTTCCCGCGGGCTGTCTTGCAGGTTCTTCCAACGTTGACAGGCGAAGTGATTGGGCAACTTAAATCAACACCTTTGGCCTTTACTCTGCCGGTTATGGATCTCATGGGTGCAACCTCCAAGATTAGACAAGATACTTACATCATCTATGAGCCGCTGCTTTTCCTCGCACTTGTTTATATGATCCTAACCTTCATCATCACGCGAGCTTTTGGTTACTTCGAGAATATGATACCGAAACGCAAATGATGTATGATCAAATTAAGGCCTTCGCGGGTGACCTTGCAGCGATGCGGCGTGACTTGCATATGCACCCGGAACTGGCGTTTGAAGAGCATCGCACTTCCAAAATGGTGGCGGAAGAGCTTTCGCGCCTTGGCTTTGGTGTCACCACAGGTGTGGCAGGAACAGGTGTGATTGGCACATTGGTCAATGGCGCCAGCCGCAAGGTGATTGGCATTCGCGCTGATATGGATGGCTTGCCCATTCAAGAAACCACAGGCTTGGCCTATGCCTCGCGCCACCCAGGAAAGATGCATGCCTGCGGACATGATGGCCACACGGCAATGTTGCTGGGACTGGCGCGGTATCTCGCCGAAACTTATGATTTCAACGGCACTGTGCATCTGATTTTTCAGCCCGCCGAAGAAGATATCAGTGGCGCACACCGCATGGTGAAAGAAGGTGTGTTCAAGCGCTTTGCCTGTGATCAGATTTTTGCTTTGCATAATATTCCGGGCGAGTCTGTAGGGCAGGTGCGGGTGCGCCCTGGCGCTATAACCGCATCGATTGCCATTGTAGATGTTGTTTTCCGTGGTGTGGGCGGGCACGGCGCATTCCCCCATCAAGCCATTGATCCGATTGTTGCGGCCTCAAGCGCTGTGGTAGCGCTCCAAACGGTTGTCTCACGCAATCTTGATCCGCTTGAGTCGGCTGCCGTCACGGTCGGTGCGTTCAATGGTGGCGTGTTGGCGACGGCAATTCCCGAAACAGTTTCACTAAAAATAGGCGTTAGGACCTGTTCTGCGCGCAGCCAACGCATGATGGCCGAACGCATCCCGCATTTGCTCCAGCAACAGGCTGCATCGTTTGGTTGCGTTGCTGAAGTTGAGTATGGGCAGGGCATCACCTATCCGCCATGCATCAATGATGTGGCGGCAGCAAAAGCTGTGCATGCCACTGCCGTTGCCTTGGGCCAAAACCCACTTTCGATCGATTTGCCTGGGCCCTATATGTTTGCCGAGGATTTTGCCTTTTTGTTGGAAGAAGTGCCGGGGGCCTATTTTGGCATCGGCAATGGGACTTCCAAAAACCTGCATGAATCTGGATATGATTTTAATGATGAGCTTTTGCTGTGCGGCACGCATTTCTGGGTTTCTCTGGTACAGCGCCAATTGCCAGTGTAAATTTTTCGCCTTGCCAGCGTTGCAAATCAGTCGGTGACAGCCCAAAATA